>JANOLA010000479.1:0-13476 GCA_031419535.1 Burkholderiales bacterium
CGGCCTCATCGAGCACCAGGCCCTCACGCGACGTCGTTTCGTAGGCGATCAGGCCGAGGTCGGCGGTCGCATAGCTTTGGTAGGTGGCGATGCCGCGCTCACCGAGCCAGTCGCGCAGGCTCGGCGGAAACGCCTCGCCGCCGACCAGCGCCTTTTTCAGCGACGGCACGCCCACGCCGATTTCAGCCGCCTTCTCGACGATGATTTTCAGAAAACTCGGCGTGCCGATGTAGCCGGCCGGCTTGAGCTCGGCAATCGCCTGAACCTGCATCTCGGTCTGGCCCACGCCCGCGGCGAACACCGCGCAGCCGATCGCGTGCGCACCGGTTTCCATCATCAAGCCGGCCGGCGTGAAGTGGTAGCTGAAGCTGTTGTGGGCCAGATCGCCTTCGCGAAAGCCCGCCGCGTAGATGGCCCGCGCCATGCGCCAGTAGTCCGCGGCCTTGCCCTCGGGTTCATAGATCGGGCCCGGCGAGCTGTACACCCGCACCGCACCGCGGCGCGCGCCCCAGCCGATGGCCGAGAAGCCACCGAACACGTCTTGCTCGCGCAATGCCTTCTGGCGCTGCATCAACTCGCTCTTGCGCACCACCGGCAAGCGTGCCAAGGCTTCGCGGTTGGTGATGGCCGCCGGCTCCACGTCGGCCAGCAACTCGGCGAACGCCGTGGTGCGGGCCTTGGCGTGCGCCACCTGGATCGGCAGGGCGCCGAGCAGCGCTGCTTCGCGTGCGGATGGGTCGCGGGTTTCGAGTGCGTCGTAGTGCATGGGGTTCAAGACTCTCAGGCCCTCAGTCTTCGTCGGCACGGCTGGCGCGCCGTTTCGCGTCGTCCACCAGTTTGCGTTGATCCGACGCTGCGGCAATTGGGTAGCGATCGAATCCGGAGCCGCCCGGTTTCTTCAGGTCGGCGTGTACGGAGTCCTGGTCGCTGTGAAAGTGCAGGAAGGCGTTGCCGCGCATGTAGAAGATTCCGGGGCGCATCTCCTTCAACCCCTTGATCTCACGCAACTGGCGCAACAGCGACACATAGGGTTCGAGTGCCTTCGAATCGGCATGCGCCATCGTGCACCTCCAGCCTCAAGCCAACCAGCGCTTGCGCCGCCGATAGCTCTTCACGTCGCGAAAGCTCTTGCGGTCGCCCCCGCCCATGCCGAGGTAGAACTCTTTCACGTCTTCGTTCTCGCGCAAGGACTTGGCCACACCCTCCAGCACCACGCGGCCGTTTTCCAGGATGTAGCCGTAGTCGGCATAGCGAAGCGCCATGTTCGTATTCTGTTCGGCGAGCAGGAAGGTGGTTCGCTCTTTCGTGTTCAAGTCGCGAACGATCTCGAACACCTCTTCCACGATTTGCGGCGCCAGACCCATCGACGGCTCGTCGAGCAACACCACTTTCGGATTCGCCATCAATGCCCGGCCGATCGCGCACATCTGCTGCTCCCCGCCCGAGGTGTACGCGGCTTGCGCCGAGCGCCGCGTCTTCAGGCGCGGAAAGTAGGCGTAGACCTTGTCCAGCGTCCGCGCGATCGCCGCCTTGCCGTCCTGGCGTGTGTAGGCGCCGGTGAGCAGGTTCTCTTCGATCGTCAGGTGCGCAAAACAATGGCGCCCCTCCATCACCTGGATCACGCCGCGGTCGACCATTGCCGAGGTGCTGAGCTTTTCAATGCGCTCGCCGCGCAATTCGATCGAGCCCTTCGTCACTTCGCCACGTTCGCCCGCGAGCAGGTTGCTCACGGCACGCAGCGTCGTCGTCTTGCCCGCCCCGTTGCCGCCCAGCAGCGCGACGATCTTGCCCTCGGCAACCTGAAGCGACACGCCCTTCAACACGAGGATCACGTGGTTGTAGATGACCTCGATGCCGTTGACGTTGAGAAGGACATTGCTCATGCGCGATTCCGGAAACTTCTTCAAAGCGCCGCAAGCGGCGCTTTGAAGAAGGCCCCACCAGGGGCCGCCCCGCCCCGCTCGGCGGGGCCTGGGGCTCAGGACTGGCAATCCTCAGGCGTACGGCGAGTCAGCTTCTTCTCGCTCGCATACTTGTCCGCCGCTGCCCGCACCATCGGCTTGAGGATGGCCTCGTCTGCTTGCAGCCAGTCGGAAGTGAAGTTCCACTTCGCGCCGTCCCAGGTGTGGACGCGCGCCCACGCCGCCCCCATGTGGTCGACGCACGAGGTCGACACCGGGCGCATCACACCGGCGAAACCCAGTGCATCGAGCTTCTTCTGGTCCAGCGCCAGGTTCTCGTAGCCCCAGCGCGCCTGCTCGCCGCTGACCCACTTGCCCTTGCCAAAGCGCTCCTGCGAGCGGCGCACGCCCTCGATCGCGAGCATTGCCGCGGACAGGCCGCGCATGTAGAGCACCTGGCCGACTTCTTCTTTTGGCCCGGTGCCCTGGCCCTTGGCGTGGACCTTGTCCATGATGTCCTTGACCACCTTGGAGTTCGGCTCGGCGCCGTGCTGCAGCGCCAGCGCTTGGTAGCCCTTCGCGCCGTCACCGACGTCCTTCACATCGGGCTCTGCGCCGGCCCACCACACGCCGTACATCTTCTCGCGCGGGTAGCCGGTGGCGACGGCTTCCTTGATCGACGTCGAGTTCATCACGCCCCAGCCCCAGAGAAACACATAGTCCGGGCGGTTCTGGCGAATCTGCAACCAGGTTGACTTTTGCTCCACACCGGGGTGGGCGACGGGCAACAGGCTGAGGTCGAAGCCGTGCATCTTGGCGCGCTCTTGCAGCAGCGCGATCGGCTCCTTGCCGTAGGGGCTGTCGTGGTACACCAGCGCGATCTTCTTGCCGTTCAGCTTGTCCAGCCCGCCTTCCTTCTTGCCCACGTGTTGGGTCAGGATGTCGGCCGCGACCCAGTAGGTGCCCACCAGCGGGAAGTTCCACTTGAACACGCCGCCGTCCGCCGACTCGCTGCGGCCGTAGCCCGAGGTGATGAGAGGAATCTTGTCGACGGGTGCCTTTTCGGTCAGCGCGAACGTGATCCCGGTGGACAGCGGCTGGAACACAGTGGCGCCGCCGTTCTTGCCCTTCAGACGCTCATAGCACTCGACGCCTTTGTCAGTGGCGTAGCCGGTTTCGCACTCTTCCCAGACCACTTTCACGCCGTTGATGCCGCCGTTGGCGTTGACGAGCTTGAGGTAGTCGACGTAGCCGTTCGCGAACGGTACGCCGTTAGGCGCGTAGGCGCCGGTGCGGTACACGAGGATCGGAAAGAACTGCTCCTTGGCCTGCGCGTACGCGGCGGGAGCGCTGAGCAAGGTGCTCAAGCCGGTTGCCGCGACGGCGGCGGCCAGAGCAAGGGACGGCAGTTTCATTGAAGACCTCCTGAGGTGGTGGAAAGGCACTCGTCAGTGCGCGGGGGAAACGGTTGGAAAACGTACTGGAGAAAACGTTTGACGCAGCGTTCGGGCACTCGGGGTTTGCACGGATGCGGCATGGCTGTCAGTGCGGGAACGGCCAAAGCCGCAACTTTTCCTTGCCGATCGACCACAGCCGCGCCAGCCCATGCGGCTCAGCGATCAGGAAGAACACGATCAGCGCGCCGAAGATCATGAACGTCATGTGCGACGCCAGGGCGGTGTCGATCGGAATGCCGAACAGGATGGGCGCGTTGTCGAGCAGGATCGGGATCATCACGATGAAGGCGGCGCCGAAGAAGCTCCCCATGATCGAGCCCAGCCCGCCGATGATCACCATGAACAGCAGTTGGAACGAACGGTCGATGTTGAACGCGGCCGGCTCCCACGAACCGAGATACACGAAGCCCCACAGCGCACCGGCGACGCCGACAAAGAACGAACTCACCGCGAACGCGGTCAGTTTGGCGTAGACCGGGCGAATGCCGATCACTGCCGCGGCCACGTCCATGTCGCGGATCGCCATCCATTCGCGGCCGATGTGGCTGCGCACCAGGTTCTTCGCGAGCAAGGCGAAGATCGCGACGAAGCCCAGGCAGAACAGGTATTTTTCCGCCGGTGTGTTGACCACCCAGCCGAACACCGACAGCTCGCCCACGCCGACCGAGCCCGACGACGAATTGTTCGTCAGCCATTTGATGCGCAAGAACGCCCAGTCGGCGAAGAACTGCGCTGCCAGGGTCGCGACCGCCAGATACAAGCCCTTGATGCGCAGCGACGGAATGCCGAATAACACGCCGAACACGGTGGCGCAAGCGCCGCCGAACAGAATCGCAAAAATCAACGGCATGCCGTCGATTCGCACCAGGATGTTGTAGGCCGCGTAAGCCCCCACCGCCATGAAGCCACCCGTCCCCAATGAAATCTGGCCGCAGTAACCGACCAGGACGTTCAAGCCCAGGGCCGCCAGCGACAAAATCAGGAACGGAATCAGGATCGCCCGGAACAGGTATTCGCTGCCGATGAACGGCATCACGACGAATGCGAAGACGAGCAGCGCCAGGATCACCACCTTGTCTTGGGCGATCGGAAAAATCTGCTGGTCGGCGCTGTAGCTGGTCTTGAACTGGCCGTTTTCGCGGTAAAGCATGGGTGTCCCGAATCAGACGCGGTCAATGATCTTCTCGCCGAACAGGCCCTGCGGCCGCACCAGCAGAAAGATCAACGCCAACACGTAGGCGAACCAGATTTCGATGCCGCCGCCGAAATACGGGCCGATGTAGACCTCGGACAGCTTCTCGCCCACGCCGATGATGAGGCCGCCGATGATCGCGCCGGGCACGGACGTCAGGCCGCCGAGAATCACGACCGGCAAGGCCTTCAGCGCCACCAGCGACAGCGAGAACTGGACGCCGAGCTTGCTGCCCCAGATGATGCCGGCCACCAGCGCCACGAATCCGGCGACGCTCCAGACGATGACCCAGATGCGTTTCAGCGGAATGCCGATCGACTGCGCCGCCTGGTGGTCGTCGGCCACGGCGCGCAGCGCGCGCCCGGTGCCGGTGTACTGGAAAAACGCCGCGAGCACAGCGACCAGCGCCGCCGCGATCACCGTAGCGACCAAATCCTCCTGGTTCACCAGGATGCCGCCCTGGAACACCTTGTCCAGCAGGAACATCGGCTCCTTGGGCATGCCGATGTCGAGCTTGTAAATGTCGGAGCCGAACACGGTCTGGCCGAAACCGTCCATGAAGTAGGAAATACCGAGCGTCGCCATCAGCAGCGTGATGCCTTCCTGGTTGACGAGTTTGCCGAGCACCAGCCGCTCGACCACCCATGCGACGGCGATCATGATGAGCATCGCAACGATGAACGCCAGTACGTTGGCCAGCAGCTTGCTTTCAAGGCCGGTCCACTGTGGAATCCAGGCCGCGAAGCGCGCCATCGCCAGCGCCGCGAACAGCACCATCGCTCCTTGCGCGAAATTGAACACGCCCGAGGCCTTGAAGATCAGCACGAAGCCGAGGGCCACGAGCGAATACAGCATGCCCGTCATCAGGCCGCCGATCAGGGTTTCGAGGAAGGGTCCCATGGTTTATGTGCGCCCCTCGCTCGTCGCGTACGCCGAGCGGCCCCCCAAGGGGGCCTCGCCCGCCTTGGGGCGGCCCGGCGCCGGGCTCGCCGCTTCGTTCGAGGTCCCGAGATACGCACTGATGACTTCCGGAGTCGCGCGCACGGCCTCGGGCGAACCGTCGCCGATCTTTCGGCCGTAGTCGAGCACGACGACGCGGTCGCTGATGTCCATCACGACGCTCATGTCGTGTTCGATCAATACGATGGTCGTGCCGAACTCGTCGTTGACGTCGAGTATGAAGCGGCACATGTCCTGCTTTTCCTCGACGTTCATTCCGGCCATCGGCTCGTCGAGCAACAGCACGGCGGGCTCCATCGCCAACGCGCGGCCGAGGTCGACGCGTTTTTGCAGGCCGTACGGCAGGCGCCCCACCTGCGTCTTGCGGTAGGGCTGGATCTCCAAGAAGTCGATGATGCGCTCGACCGATTCGCGATGCTCGTTCTCTTCACGCTGCGCTGCGCCCCAGGGCGTGCGAAACGCCTGCTGGAACAGGTTCGTCTTCATCTTCAGGTTGCGACCCGACATGATGTTGTCGATCACGTTCATGCCCTTGAACAGCGCCAGGCTCTGAAAGGTGCGCGCCACGCCCATCTCGGCCACCTGACGCGAATTCATGTGCGAGAAGGTCTTGCCGCGAAACGTGATTCGCCCCTGCTGTGGCGTGTAGACGCCGTTGATGCAGTTGAGCATCGAACTCTTGCCCGCGCCGTTCGGGCCGATGATCGCGCGGATTTCGTGCTCGCGCACGTCGAAGCTGATGTCGCTGAGCGCCTTCACGCCGCCGAAGCTCAGCGAAATGTTCTTCACGTCGAGCACGACGGCGCCGATCTCGCGTTGCGCCATCATGCGGCCCGCTTCATTGGTGCGCTCGTCGACGCACCCGTCGGAAGGAACGTCTTCGCGTCGACAATCTTCAACGTGGCCGACACCGCGCCACTGCGCCCATCTTCGAACTTCACCGCCGTTTCGATGAATTGCTCGGTCTTGCCGCCGTACAAGGCGTCCACCAGAACCTGGTACTTCTCGCCGATGTAGCCGCGCCGCACCTTGCGCGTGCGCGTGAGTTCACCATCGTCGGCCTCGAGCTCCTTGTGCAGGATCAAGAAACGCTGAATCTGGCTGCCGACGAGTTTTTCATCCGCCGCGAGGTCGGCGTTGACCTTGGCCACGCAGTCGCGCACCAGCTCCAGCACTTCGGGCTTGCCCGCCAAGTCGGTATAGCCGCCGTAGGGCAGGCCGCGCCGTTCGGCCCAGTTGCCCACCGCATTCATGTCGATGTTGATGAAGGCGCAGGCGGTGGCGCGGCCGTCACCGAACGCCACGGCCTCCTTGATGTAGGGGAAGAACTTGAGTTTGTTCTCCACGTACTTCGGGGCGAAGATTGCGGCGTCGTTCGGCCCGCCGCGCAGGCGCCCCACGTCCTTGGCGCGGTCGATGATTTTCAGGTGCCCGCTCGCGTCCAGGAAGCCGGCGTCGCCGGTGTGGTACCAGCCGTCGTTCGTCAACACCTCGGCCGTCGCCGCGGGGTTCTTGTAGTACTCCTTCAGCAGGCCCGGCGACTTGACCATGATTTCGCCATCCGCCTCGACGCGGATCTGCACCCCAGCGATCGGCACGCCCACCGTGTCGGCCTTCACTTCATGGTCGGGCTGCAGACACACGAAGACGGCGGTCTCGGTCGAGCCGTAGAGCTGCTTCAGGTTGATGCCGATCGAGCGGTAGAACGTGAACAGGTCCGGGCCGATCGCTTCGCCCGCCGTGTACGCGACGCGCACGCGCGAAAAGCCGAGCGAGTTGCGCAGCGGGCCGAAAATCAGCCAGTCGCCCAGCGCATAGCTCAGCCGGTCAGACAGGCGGAGCAGCTTGCCGTCCAGGCGCGCCGGGCCGACGCGACGCGCCACCGCCATGAAGTGCTGAAACAAGCGCCGCTTCACGCTGCTGGCGTCTTCCATGCGGATCGTCACGTTGGTGAGCAGGCCTTCGAAAATGCGCGGCGGCGCGAAGTAATACGTCGGTCCGATTTCCTTCAGGTCGATCGTCACCGTCGCCGCGGATTCCGGGCAGTTCACGACGTAACCGCACACCAGCCACTGCGCGTACGAGAAGATGTTCTGGCCGATCCACGCCGGCGGCATGTAGGCCAGCACTTCTTCGCTGGCACTGAGCTTGTCGAAATCGGCGCCGGCCTTGGCGCGGTCGAGCAGCGTGAAGTGGGTGTGCACGACGCCCTTGGCCTTGCCCGTCGTTCCCGACGTGAAAAACATCGCCGCTACATCGTGTGGCGTTGCCTTCGCCACTTCGGCGTCGAAGAAGCCCGGGTGGGCCTGGTCGTAGGCGCGGCCCGCTTCGAGCAAGGCGTCGACCGAGCCCAAGCCGGGCTCGCTGTAGTTGCGCAGGCCTCGGGTCTCGTCGTACCAGATGTGACCGAGCTGCGGGCAGTTCGCGCGCAGCTCCAGCAGCTTGTCGACCTGCTCCTGGTCTTCGACGACCGCAAACGCCACGTCAGCGTTGTTGATCGGAAACTCGAATTCCGTGACCGCGGCGTCCTGGTACAGCGGCACCGGAATCGCGCCGAGCGCCTGCGCGGCAAGCATCGATGCATACAAGCGCGGCCGGTTCTCGCCGATCACCACGATGTGCTGGCCGCGCGTCAAGCCCGCTGCCGCAAGGCCGCAGCTCAGTTCGCGCACGAGCCGCGCCAGTGCGGCCCAGGTTGTGGTCTGCCAGATGCCGAATTCCTTGACGCGCAATGCCGGCGCGCCTGCGCGCGAACCGGCATGTTCCAGCATCAATCGGGGAAACGTGGTCTGCACAGGGGCTCCGCAGCGTTGTCGTCTTGGCATGGGCTGAAAAGGCAGCGCCTAACGCAAGACCGGCAACGCCGCGATGTTAGGGCGCAGTTTGACGCCGCGATGTCTTTGCGGCGACATTCCTAGGGTTCACCCTGGGTCACGCTTTCCCGGGTGCGCTACAACAAAGGACCTCCGATGACGACCAGCGATGCTCCTCTGCGGCAGCGCGCCCGCTCTGCCACCCTCGATGAACTGGCGGCGATCCACTGGCTGCGCTGCCTGGACGCGCCGGATGCGGCGCGCATCGCGCAGCGAATCCTGGTCGTCAACGCCGAGGCCGGCGAACTCGTCTGCAAGATCGGCCGGCCGGCCACTTACTGGTTCGGTGTGGTCGACGGCCTGCTGAAAATGAGCAACGACACCGCCGACGGCGTGTCCGTCACGTTCACCGGCGTCCCGCCCGGCGGCTGGTTCGGCGAAGGCACCTTGCTCAAGCGCGAGGCGTATCGCTACAACATTCAGGCGCTGCGCGCGAGCGTCGTCGCCGGCCTGCCGGTGGACACGTTCCACGAGTTGCTGCAGACGAGCATCGCCTTCAACCGGTTCGTGCTGAACCAGCTCAACGACCGGCTCGGCCAGTTCATCGCGGCGCGCGAAATCGATCGCCTGACCGACCCCGACCTGCGCGTCGCACGCAACCTCGCGGCGCTGTTTCACCCTTCGCTGTACCCGGGCGTCGGCTCGTGGTTGCGCATCACGCAGCTCGAGCTGGGCTACCTCGTCGGGCTGTCGCGGCAACGTGTCAACAAGGCCTTGCGTGCGCTGCAAGAGCGGCGCCTGATCCGCATCGAATACGGCGGCGTGCGCGTGCTCGACCTCGATGCGTTGCGCCACTACCGCGGCTGACCGCGCCGCGGCTCAGCCTTGTATGTTCGCCCCCGGTGGCTTCGCACCCGCCCCAAGGGTCACGCAGTGGCCCCTCCAGGGCCACGGGGGCGGGCAACCGTCTTGGGGCGGCCCGGCGACGGTTGCTCAGGGGTTGGAGACGCCCGCGGCCACATGCCCGGCGGGCACATGCTCGGCGGCGTTTTCGATGTGGCCAGTCTGGTCGTCGAAAAAGAAGTCGGGTTCGAACTCGCGCAGGAATTCGCCCTTGGGCAAGCCGCCGAGGAACATCGCCTCGTCGACCTGGATGTTCCAGTCCATCAGCGTGCGAATCGCGCGCTCGTGCGCCGGCGCACTGCGCGCCGTCACGAGCGCGGTGCGGATGCGCATCGACCCGTCGGGCTCGTGCTGCAAGCGCTGCAGCGCTTCGAGCAGGGACTTGAACGGCCCGGGCGGCAACGGCTTGGCGGCGCGCGACAGTTCGTGGGCCTGGAAAGCGGCCAGGCCGGCGTCTTGATAAACACGCTCGGCTTCGTCGCCGAACAACACCGCGTCACCGTCGAAAGCGATGCGCACTTCGGACGGGTGCGCGCTGGACGCGCGCGCCGAGTTCGGGTAGACGCGCGCCGCGGGAACGCCGGCGCCGAGGGCGGAGCGCACGTCGGCCTCGTTGGTCGACAGGAACAGGTTCGCGCTCAGTGGCTTCAAATAGCGCCACGGCGACTCGCCGCGCGTGAACACGCCGCGCTGCACGGGCAGGCCGTAATGCTGCGCCGAGCGAAACACGCGCATTCCCGACACCGGGTCATTGCGCGACAGGATCACGACCTCGACGCGCGGCGTTTCCCGCGAATTGAACGCCAGCAACTTATTGACCAGCGAGAACGCGACGCCGGGCTTGGCCGCCTGTTCCAGGCGCTGCAATTGCAGTTGCATGTAGGCCCGGTCATCCGAGGCCTCGAAGACGCGGTTCTCTTCCTCGAAGTCGAACAAGGCGCGCGACGAAATGGCGACGACGAGTTGACCGGCCAGTGATGCGGGCATGCGGCGCATGATAGCCACGCGTCGCCGTGGGCAAGGGCCATTGCCGGCCCGGCCCGGCGCGCCGCCCGCGGGAGCTACGCCATACGGCTGCGCCCCCGGGCGCTACTGCACAAAGCCGATGCTCGACTTCTTTCCAGACGCCTCGGGCAGGTCGGCGAGCATCACGCTGTCGCGGTGCGCGAGCTTGGCGTTGCCGAACGCCGTCATCCAGGCGCGGCGCATTTCGCGCGGTGCCAGCTCGCTCATGCGGTCCAGCACCTCGACGCGCGGCTCGGGCTCGAAGCGCGAGCCCCAGTCATGGTCGCCGCGGATGTTGCGGTACATCTTGGCGGCGATGCGCTGCGCCGCTTCGCGATCGGGCGTCTGAATCTCGTACACGTTCATGCGGTTCAGGATCGGGTCGGGAATGGAGCGCGCGTCGTTCGCGGTGGCCACCCAGATCACCTGGCTGGCGTCGATCGCCACTTCGGCGAACTCGTCGATGAAGGCCGCCGCCGTGTCGTGTTCGAGCAGGCTGTACAGGGCGCCCAGCGGGTCGTAGGCGTGTTCGCCGCCGGCCTTGTCGATCTCGTCGACCACCATCACCGGGTTCGCGTACTGGCCGTCGACCAGCGTCTCGAACACCTTGCCGGCGCGCGCGCCCTTCCATTGGCTCGATGCCCCTGACAACACCCAGCCGGCCGTCATCGAACTCATCGAGATGAATCCCATGCCGGTGCCAAGCAGATGCGAAATCGCGCGCGCGAAATGCGTCTTGCCCACGCCTGGCGGCCCGAGCAGCAACAGCGGCGTGATCTCGAGCGCGTCGCGGCTGTCCTCGCACAGCGCCAACTGGCGCTTCACGTCGTCCAGCACCTCGGCGAAATTGGGCAGGTCGTCGTAGAGCTGGTCCATGGCCGGCAGGCCGGAAGGCTTGACCTGGAAGCGCTCGGGTCCTTTTTCCAGCATGCGCTGGTAGGTGGAACGCAGGTTCTCGTGTTCTTGCTGCGGCAGCTTGTCGAGCTTGCGGCCGACGTCGTCGAGCCGGTAGACGCTGCGCATGCGCGCGATCGGGATGCCGCTGCCCGTGATCGTGACCAACTCCGTTGATGCGCCCATGAAGATCCTCCGCAAGCTCGGTTGTACTAGCCTGACAGCCGCGGGCCCGTAGGACAAAACCCTGAACCGGGGGTCTGCGGCGCACGAATTCACGCTTGCCCGTGCAATCTCCGGGCCGGCGTGCGTGCAGGAGGCGCTGCTGCGCAGCGTGCCTCACCTGACCCAGGTGTTGAGCTGGATGATCGGCAGCAACACCGCCAGCACGATGAGCAGCACCACCGCGCCCATCACGACGATCAGCAGCGGCTCGAGGATCGTCGCCATTTGCAGCGCGCGGCGCTGCACCTCGTTGCCGAGCTGGCGTGCGGCGCGATCGAGCATCTTCGGCAACTGGCCGGTCTGCTCGCCCTGGCGAGAAAACATCGCCAGAATCGGCGGGAAACGTTTCTTGGCGCCCAGCGCCAATGCCAGCGGCGCGCCTTCGCGCACCTGGACCAGCGCGTCCAGCGCGTCAGCGCGCATCGCACGGTTGCCCAAAGTCTCGGCCGCGGCTTGCAGGGCTTTCAGGATCGGCACGCCGGCGCCGGCCAGCATCGCCAGCGTGCCGGCAAAACGCGCCGCGTTGTAGCCGCGCGCCAGCTTGCCCACCAGCGGCAGGCCGAGCCAGGCCGCATCAAAACGCTCGCGAAACGCCTCGTTGCGCAGCATCAGCGCCAAGGTCATCGCCCCACCCGCGGCGCCGAGCAGGATCAGCCAGCCGAACTGGCGAATGAAGGCGCTGAGCGCGAGCATGCCGACGGTGAGCGCGGGCAGGGCGCGCTTCGAGTTCGTGAACACCGAGGCGACCTGCGGCACGACATAGGTGACGAGGAACACGACGATCACGATGGCGATCACGGAAACGATGGCCGGATACAGCGTCGCGCCGATCAGCTTGGCGCGCAATTCCTGGCGCTCTTCCAGGTCGTCCGCCAAGCGCTCCAGCACGGCGCCGAGCGCGCCGCTTTGCTCGCCCGCCGCGACGACGCCGCGGTACACGTCGTCGAACTCGCGCGGCGCGCTCGACAGCGCGCGCGCGAACGGCGAGCCGGCGTTGACTTCGCTCTTCAGGTGCGCCACGAGTTCGCGCTGGCGCGGGTCTTCGGCTTCGTCACCCACGGCGGTCAGCGCGCGCTCCAGCGGCAAGCCCGCCCCCACCAGGCCGGCGAGCTGGCGCGTCCAGACCGCCAGCCCGGTGCTGCTGAAGACGTTGCGCTTGAAACGCACGCCAGGCGCTTCGGTGCCGGCCGAGGCCACCTGCGACACCGCCAGCGGTACCAGCGCCTGCGCCCGCAACTGGGAGCGCGCGGCCTTGGCATTGTCGGCCTCGAGCAGGCCGGAGGATGTCTTGCCGGCGGCGTCCAGCGCTTCGAAGCGGTAAGCGGGCATCTGGTGGCGGGAAGGGGGAAGCGCCGAAGTCGCGGTCGGGCGACGCGCTACTCGCGCGTCACGCGCAGCACTTCTTCAGGCGACGTGATGCCTTGCGTGACGAGCCGGGCGCCGTCGTCGCGCATCGAGCGCAGGCCACCGGCCTCGGCGGCGGCGAGCAGCTCCGGTTCGGCGGCGCGGTTGTGCACGAGCGCGCGCACGGCGGGATCGGCGACCATCAACTCATACACCCCCGTGCGCCCCTTGTAGCCGGTGTGGCCGCACTCGGCGCAGCCCACCGGGTGGTAGCGCGCGGAAGCGTCGGGCTTGCGGCAGCGCACGCACAGCTTGCGCACCAGGCGCTGTGCCAGCACGCCGAGCAGGCTGGAGCTCAACAGGAAGGGCTCGACGCCCATGTCGATCAGTCGCGTCACGGTCGAGGGGGCGTCGTTGGTGTGCACGGTGGCGAGCACCAGGTGGCCGGTGAGCGACGCCTGGATCGCGATCTGCGCCGTCTCGAAATCGCGTATCTCGCCGATCATGATGACGTCCGGGTCCTGGCGCAGGATCGCGCGCAAGGCTTTCGCGAATGTCAGGTCGATCTTCGGATTCACTTGCGTCTGGCCGATTCCGGCGAGCTCGTATTCGACCGGGTCTTCCACCGTCAGCACGTTCGTGCCAGCGGTGTCGATGCGGCCGAGCGAGGCATACAGCGTCGTCGTCTTGCCCGAGCCGGTGGGCCCGGTGACGAGCACGATGCCGTGCGGCTGGTGGATCAGCTTGTCAAAGCCGGCGAGCGTGTCGCCGCTCATGCCCAG
>JANOLA010000480.1:0-12287 GCA_031419535.1 Burkholderiales bacterium
TCGGGAAGTGCTGGAGTGAGCGGGTCGACTGAGCTCGCCAGGCCACGCAGCGCTGGGGTGTACGCGTGAGAGTCTGGAAGCTGCCGCACGACATCAACACCGATCAGCTCGCGCCCGCAGCGGCGCTGAATCTGGAGATCGAAGCCGCGGCGCGCCATTGCTTGCACACCTTGCGGCCGGGCTTCGCGGAGAAAGTGGAGCGCGGCGACGTGATCGTCGCCGGTGAAAACTTCGGCGTCGGCTCGTCGCGCGAAGAGGCCGCGGCGGTGCTGGTGCACCTGGGCATTGCCGCGGTGATCGCGCCGTCGTTCGCCGGGCTGTTCTTCCGCAACGCGTTCAACGTCGGCCTGCTGCTGCTCACTTGCGCGCAGGCGAACCTGATCGAAGACGGCGAGCCGATCGAGTTCGACGCGCGCACCGGGTGCGTGACCCGGCTCAATGCGTATCCGCCGCACGACACGCTGATGTGCCAGCCGATCCCCGAATTTCTGCTGAGCCGGGTTCAGGCTGGCGGGCTGGTGCCCGAGTTGAAGCAACGTTTCGCGCGGGGCTGACGAGGCGCGGCAGCACTTGCCGCCGATCCGCTCTTGCAGCGCGGGCCGCGGCAGCTACAAGAAGCGCGCGATCTCTTCGATGTCTTCCGGAAACGACTGGCCCGGCAGCGCCGTCAGCACCTTGCCGTCGCGACCGAGCACCAACGTCACCGGTAGCCACTTGGGCCGCGGCATCACGCGCTCGATCTCGGGCGTGACCCAGGTGGAAGGAAAACCGAAGCCCTTGGTGCGATGGTAGGCCACGGCTTCGTCGCGCGTCTTGTCGATCGACAGCCCCAGCATCTGCAAGCCCGCGTCGCGGTGCTGTCGCCAAAGCGCGTCGAGCATCGGGCTTTGCATCGCGCAAAACGGGCACCAGCTCGCCCACCAGTAAAGCACGAGCACGTTGCGGCGGTCATGCACCGGGCGCAAGGTGGTGCCATCGAACAACTGCACTTCGCTGGTCAGGCGCCATTCCTGCCCCGTTTCCGGCAAAGGCCCGCGGCCGCCGCCGGAGGAGGAACGTGGCGCCGGCGTGGTCGGCGGAGTCGGTGCGGGCGGAGTCGGCGTGATGGCTGGGGGCGCCTGGGCGGCGGCACCGCGCGGCAGCGCGCCCAGCGCCGCAAACGCGGCGCTCAGTACCAGATCTCGCCGAGAAGCAGGCATGACCGGTCCTTCGAATGGGTTCCCGCGCCGCCGCTCAGATCAGAGGGTGAGAAATTTTCGTCGCAGCAGAAAAGTTCTCATGCTCTAGCGGTGCATCGCCGGTACAAGCCGATCGGTCGGGTCGACCTTTTCTTCGCCGTCGAGCTCGATCGCGACTTGCGTGCACACCGCGCGGCACAGCGTCGCGACGCGCTCGCTTTGCAGCCGGTAGTACATCTGCGTGCCCTCGCGGCGTTTCGCGAGCACGCCGCTGCGGTACAGCGTGCTCAGGTGCTGCGACATGTTGGGCTGCGTCGTGTCGATTTCGGCCAGCAGCTCGGAGACGTTCTTTTCGCCCTGGCACACGGCGCTGATGATCTTCAGTCGGATCGGCGTGGACAGCACGGCGAACAATTCGGCCACGGAGTCGAAGACCCGGTCTTGCGTGCTCTGCGATTCCATCTCGATCCGCCCCCGGCGTTGCGAACCGATCCATTCTATTCGCAAGCACCGATATTCGGTGTGAGCGAGTCATGGCCAGCGAAGGATGAGCCGTCGAACCTGGCCGCTTGGACGCGGCACACTGTCGGACCTGTCTTTCGCAGTGAGAACGCCATGACAACCTCCCCCGACCGTCTTGACCGCTTGGCCCCCTTGCCCCCGGACGATGCGCTGCGCCACGAGTTGCACAACGAGGTTCATGCCCGGCCGCCGGCGCGCATTCGCCTGCCTGCGCTGGTGGTCTATGTGGCGGTATTGAACGAAGGCGTGACGCGCGAGGCCGAATGCGAGCACTTGCGCAAGCTCCCGGGCCAGCATGCATTGACAGTGGCTGACCTGCAGGCCAACTTCATGCGATTGCGGCTCGCGGGCCACAGCCTCAAGTGGGAACGCCACAGCGAATTCACACGCTACTCGATCGTGCAGGCCTTGCCGGCAACGGCGGTGCTGGGCACCGAGGGGCCCGAGTTGCTGTCGTCACTGGCGGTCGATGCGCAGTGGCTGCGCTCGATTCCGGGCCGCACCGTCGCCGCTATCGAACTGGCCATGCTCGAGCTCGGCAGCGACGAGCCCGGTTCGACGTTGGCGCAAGCGCGGCGCTGGTTCGGCGACGGCGCGGTCGTCGCATCCCAGCTCGGGGCGAGCAGCACGTATGCGATTGCCGACTTCCTCCTCCAGGAGAGCGGGTTCGAACGCATGCTGGCGATCGCGCCGCCCGCGACCAGCCCGACACGCGCCGGCCGCATCAGCCAGCGCCTGTTGGAGCTGGAGACCTACCGCCTGATGGCGCTGCGTGGCTTGCCGGTGGCCAAGACGCTGGCGCCGATGCTGCAGAGTGCCGAAGCCACGCTCGCGCAGATCACGCTGCGGTTCGAGGACACTCGCGCTTCCGCGCAGGAATTGCTCGACACGCTGAGCGCACTGGCAGCGCGCATCGAGCGCGCCACCGCGGAACACGGCTACCGTTTCTCCGCCACGCAAGCGTATGACGCGATCGTGCGCCAACGCATCGGCGAGTTGCACGAAGGGCCGATTCCCGGCACGCAGACGATCGGCGAATTCATGCGGCGGCGGCTGTCGCCGGCGATCGCGACCGTTGCCGCCACCGAGCAGCGGCTGGCCTCGCTGTCGCAGCGCATCGAGCGTGCCGGCGCCCTGCTGCGAACCCGGGTGGACATTGCCCGCGAGGCGCAGAACCAGGAGCTGCTGGCCAAGCTCACGCGCGGCCAGGCGATGCAGTTGCGCCTGCAGGGAACCGTTGAAGGCCTGTCGATCGCGGCGATCTCGTACTACGTGGTCAGCCTGTTGCAGTACGGCGGCAAGGCGGCCAAGGCCGCCGGCATGCCACTGAACCCGGAGGTTGCCGTCGGCGCGCTGATCCCGCTCGTGGTCTGGGCGGTCTGGCGCGCCACGCGGCGCGTGCACCGGGAGCTTCAGAAGGGGGCGTAGCCGGTCAACGCTTGCCGGCGCCCTTCACCTTCGCTCAAAGCGTCTCGCCGAACTGCGAGACCGATTCCATTTGCGCGGCCCAGCCCTCGATGTCGGCCAGGCCAACCGTCGTGGCGCCCCCCGGTGCGCCATGCAGAGCCGGGCGCCAGCCGCTGCGCTCGTGCAAGCCGGGGCCGATGGCGATGGCGCTGTCGATCGACGCGTCGGCAAAGTATGCACTGCGCGTCACGATCACCGGAATATCCGCAGCGGCCGCGGCGGCCACGCCACCGGGAGAGTCTTCGATCGCCACGGTTTGCAAGGGGCCAATCCCCAACGCACTCAGCGCATCCAGCGCGATCAGGTAAGCCTGCGGGTCCGGCTTCTTGCGCTGCACGTCTTCACCGCACACGACCACGCTGAACCACTCCATCCAACTTCCGCCGAGGTGCGTGCGCAGCAGCACCTCGACGTTCGTGCGGCTCGTCGTCGTCACGATTCCCATGCGTGTGCCCTGCTGCCGGCACTCCTGCATCAACTCATGCACGCCGGCGCGAAGCGCAATGCGGCCCTCGCGAACGAGTTCGGCGTAGAAGCCGTTCTTCAAGCTGTGCAACTCGCGCGACAGCGCATCGCGCTCGTCGGCCATGGCCGGGGCGTCGGTGCGCCAACGCATGTCATGCAGCAGGCGCTCGCGCCCGCCGGTGATGCGCAGCAGCTCGCCGTAGTGCGCTTCGTCCCAGCGCCACGCCAGGCCACAGGTCTCGAACGCGCGGTTGAACGCAACACGGTGGCCGTCGCGCTCGCTCTCGGCGAGCACGCCGTCGACGTCCCACAACAGGGCTTTCAGTGCTGCCATGGTTTTACCTCGTTGAATTCGGAGCAGCGACGCGGTGTTGCCGGATCTCGAACGCCGACGCCGCCGCCGACGCCGTTTGGCGCTGGAGCGCGTTGCCGGCGCGGGCGGCGAGCACGTGTTCGGCCACTTGCGGCAAGCTGGCGAAGATGCGCCGCGGGTGCGCTTGTTCGATCGGCACACCGGCGTTGTAGCCATACGGCACGGCCCAGGCGGCGACGCCTGCGTTGCGCGCCGCCGCGACGTCGATGGCCGAGTCGCCCACATGCGCCGTGCGCGTCGTGCTCACACCCAGTGTTGCCGCGACGTGGCGCAACACGCTCGGATGCGGCTTCTTCTCGGGCAGCGAATCGCCGCCGATCGTGAGATCGAAGTAGTCAGCGAGTCCTGTCGCTTGCAGCACGCGCACGGCGTGGCGATGTTCCTTGTTCGTCACGCAGGCCAGGCGCAGCCCGGCTGCCTTGAGTTGTGTCAGCGCCGCGCTACATCCGGCATAGGGAAGCGCCGAGCTGCCCGTGGTGGCGGCGTAGTGCTCGTCCATGCTCGCCAGCACGGCCTCCACCCGCACGCTGTGCGCGAGCGCTGGCTGTTCGAGCAGGCAGCGCGCCAACAGCCCGAGCATCAGCTCGCGCGTGCCGGCGCCAATGAGATGCGTGATTTGCGCGACCGGACGGCGTGCGATGCCATGCGCCTCGAGCGCACGGTTCGCTGCTTCGGCGATTTCCGCCGCGGTATCGACCAGGGTACCGTCGAGGTCGAAGCTGATCAGGTCGTAGGCCATATGGGTTGTTGCTTCAGGGCGGGTGTCTCAGGCGCCAGCGTCAGTTGCTCGAACGCACGAGGCGTTGCTCTTCTTCGCATTCGTGCTCAACCAGTTCGGCCAGCTTTTGTGCCGTCAAGCCGAAGTGCTCGAACAGCGCCGCTGCAGGCGCCGATTCGCCGAAGCTATCGACGCCCAGCGCCGCGCTGCAAGCGTATTGGCCCCACCAGCGTGTCACTCCCGCCTCGACGCCGATGCGCGGCAAGCCGGTGCCGAGCACCGTTTCGCGATAGGCGCGGTCCTGGCGGTCGAACAGGGTCGACGAAGGGATCGACACCACGCGCACCCGCAGGTCGCGCGCGTCGAGCAGCTCCTGTGCCGTCATCGCGAGCGCCACTTCCGAGCCCGTGGCGAGGATGACGCCACGCGCGAGCTTTCGATCGCTCAGCACGTAGCCACCGCGGCGGATCGCCAGCACCTGCTCGGGGCTGCGTTGCTGCGCCGGCAGGTTCTGGCGCGACAGCAGCAGGGCGCTGGGCCGGCCGTGCTGCGCCAATGCAAAGGTCCAGGCGATCGCGGTTTCGGCGGCGTCGCACGGGCGCCAGACGTCGAGGTTCGGAATCAGGCGCAGGCTCGCCGCGTGTTCCACCGCCTGGTGCGTCGGCCCGTCTTCGCCCAGACCGATGCTGTCGTGCGTGAAGACGTGGATGACGCGCAGTTTCATCAACGCCGCCATGCGGATCGCGTTGCGGCTGTAGTCGCTGAAAGTCAGGAAGGTGCCGCCGTAAGGAACGAACCCCCCATGCAGTGCGATGCCGTTCATCACCGCGGCCATGCCGAACTCGCGCACGCCGTAGTTGATGTGACGCCCACCCTTTTGCCCGCCGCGCACGGCGCCGCAGCCGGGAAAGTCGGTCAGGTTCGAACCCGTCAGGTCGGCGCTGCCGCCCAGCAACTCGGGGAGCTTGCGCGCCAGCTGGGCCAGCACTTTCTGCGAAGCCTTGCGTGTGGCGAGCGTCTCGCGCGATTGGCCGAACTCGGCGAGTACGCCGTGCAGCGTTTCTTCGAAGTCGTGCGGCAGCTCGCCCGCCATGCGCCGTTCGAACTGATTCGCCAGCTCGGGAAACTCTGCGCGATACGCGGCGAAGCGTGCCTGCCATTGGGCCTCGCGACACGCGCCGATGTCGCGCGCGTTCCAGCGCGCCGCAATTCTTTCGGGAATCTCGAACGGCGCGTGCGGCCAGGCGATCGCCTCGCGGGTTTGATCAATTTCTTCGGCACCCAACGGCTCGCCATGCGCCTTGGCGCTGCCGGCGCGATTCGGCGAACCCTTGCCGATGGTCGTGCGGCACACGATCAGCGTCGGCTTGTCGGTCGACGCCTTGGCCAGCGCGATCGCCTGGCCGACGTCGACGACGCTGTGGCCGTCGAGCGGCCCGATCACGTTCCAGCCGTAGGCGCGAAATCGCGCGGGCGTGTCGTCGATGAACCAGCCCTGCACCGCGCCGTCGATCGAGATGCCGTTGTCGTCGTAGAGCGCGATCAGCTTGTTCAGTTGCCACGCGCCGGCCAAGGCGCAGGCCTCGTGGCTGATGCCTTCCATCAGGCAGCCGTCGCCGAGGAAGACATACGCGTGGTGGTTGACGATCGTGTGGCCCAGGCGGTTGAACTCGTCGCCGAGCAGCTTTTCGGCCAGCGCGAAACCCACCGCATTCGTCAGGCCCTGGCCGAGCGGGCCGGTCGTCGTTTCCACGCCCGGCGTCAGGCCCACTTCGGGGTGGCCCGGCGTCTTGCTGTGCAGTTGGCGGAAGCGCTTCAACTCGTCGATCGGCAGGTCATAGCCGGTCAAATGCAGCAGCGAATACAGCAGCATCGACGCGTGGCCGTTCGACAGCACGAAGCGGTCGCGATCCGGCCACTTCGGGTTCAGAGGGTTGTGCTGCAAGTGGCCGCTCCATAGGGCGACGGCCATTTCGGCCATTCCCATCGGTGCGCCGGGATGGCCCGAATTGGCTTGCTGTACGGCGTCCATCGACAGGGCGCGCAGCGCGTTGGCCATGTCGGCGCACCGGGCAGTTGCAGCGTCGCTTTGGTGTTTCGATTCAGTGCGCATGGTTGTCCTTGTGGAATCGCCCCCTCACCCCAACCCTCTCCTCCGAGTACAGGGGAGAGGGAGCCCGAATTTCCCCCTCGCCCGCGTGCGGGAGAGGGCTGGGGTGAGGCTTGACTTCAAAGCGCGCCCAGCGCGCGCGTGCGCCGCTCCATCATTCGCCAGATGAACGGCGTGAAGATGAGCTGCATCGCCAACTCCATCTTTCCGCCGGGGACGACGATCGTGTTCGCGCGCGACATGAACGAGTCGTGAAGCATCGTCAGCAGATACTGGAAGTCGATGCCCTTCGGGTTCGCGAAGCGGATCACGACCAGGCTCTCGTCGGCCGAAGGGATGTCGCGCGCGATGAAGGGGTTGCTCGTGTCCACCATCGGCACGCGCTGGAAGTTCACATGCGTGTGCGTGAACTGCGGGCAGATGTAGTGCACGTAGTCGGGCATGCGGCGCAGGATGGTGTCGGTCACGGCCTCGGTGGAATAGCCGCGCTGCTTCTTGTCGCGCCACAGTTTCTGGATCCACTCGACGTTGATCACCGGCACCACGCCGATCAGCAGATCCGGGTGGCGCGCGATGTTCACCTCGGGCGTGACCACCGCGCCGTGCAGGCCTTCGTAAAACAGCAGGTCGGTGCCTTCCGGCAGCGCTTCCCAGGGCGTGAAAGTGCCGGCTGGCTGCTTGTAGGGCGCCGCTTCTTCTTCGTTGTGCAGGTATTTGCGGTGCCGCCCCGTGCCCGATTCGGCATAGCCGTGGAACAGTTGCTCGAGTTCGGCGAACAGATTGTTCTCGGGCCCGAAGTGGCTGAAGTGGCCGTTGCCATCGCGCTCGGCCTGTGCCATGCGCAGCTTCATCTCCTGCCGGTCGTGGCGATGAAAGCTGTCGCCTTCGATGACGGCGGCCTTGACGCCATCGCGGCGGAAGATGTTCTCGAAGGTGCGAGTCACCGACGTGGTGCCGGCGCCCGATGACCCGGTGATGGCGATGATGGGGTGGCGTTCGCTCATGATCAGTTCCTTGTCAATCGCGGAACAGGCTGCGCTCGGCGAACAGCGCAATCCCGGGCTCGCGCGTTGCCGGCTCGCGGTGATAGCGCTCGATGCGTTCAACTTCACTCTTCGAGCCGAACACGAAGCCGACGCGCTGGTGCAGCGAGCTCGGCTTCACGCCGAGCACCGGCTGGCGCCCGGTGCTGGCGCGCCCGCCGGCCTGCTCCATCACGAAGCCGATCGGGTTGGCTTCGTAAAGCAGGCGCAGCCGGCCGGGCTTGGCGAGGTCCTTGGTGTCGCGCGGATAGAGGAACACGCCGCCGCGCATCAGGATGCGGTGCGCTTCGGCGACCATGCTCGCGATCCAGCGCATGTTGAAGTCCTTGCCGCGCGGGCCCGGCTTGCCGGCCAGGCATTCGTCGACATAGCGCTTCACGGGCGGCTCCCAAAAGCGGCTGTTGGAGGAGTTGATCGCGAACTCTTGGGTGTCGGCGGGGACCTGAATGTCCGGGTGCGTCAACACGAACTCGCCGAGATTGGGGTTGAGCGTGAAACCGGCGACGCCGTTGCCCACCGTCAGCACGAACATCGTCGTCGGGCCGTACAGCGCGTAGCCAGCGGCGACTTGGGTGGCGCCGGGCTGCAGGAAGTCGGCCTGCGTGATGTCGCGCCCGCTGTCCACGGCGTCTACCGGCGCGCGCAGGATCGAAAAGATGCTGCCCACCGAAACGTTGACGTCAATGTTGCTCGAACCGTCGAGCGGGTCGAACACCAGCAGGTACTTGCCGCGAGCGTAGGCGTCGGGGATCTGCCTGGGATCAGTCATTTCTTCCGACGCCATGCCCGCGAGGTGGCCATTCCACTCGTTCATTCGAACGAAAATTTCATTGCTCAGGACGTGGAGCGGTTTCTGCGTCTCACCTTGCACGTTCACTGCGCCGGATTCGGTCTTCGGTACCGGAACGAGCCCGTCGCTGAGCTCGCCGAACGACACGATTCTCGAAATCGCCTTGCACGCGAGCGAGATGTCGAGGATCAGCGCGTTCAGGTCGCCGCTGGCCTGCGGGTAGCGGCGGCGTTCTTCGATCAGGTAGCGTGTGAGGGTCCAGCGGTGCGACAGGGGCATGCTCGTCTCCCAATGAATGGATCAGGTTTCGCTGGCGCCGCTGCTGCCGCTGACACCAAACACGCGGCTCGCGCGAATGTCCTCGGGCGCCAGCGTGGTCAGGTCTTCGCGCGTCAATTCGCGGTCGCGATCGGCAAACAGGCGGCTCGCCTGGCGCAAGCGCATGCGATCGAGCGCGTTGCGCACGCTGCGCGCATTGGCGAAATGCGGTTGGGCGAGGCGCCGCGCCAGGTACTCGCTGAAGGTCTCGCGCGCGCTATCGCCGAAGCGGTAGTTCATCCCGGCCAGCATCTTGTCGCCGATCTGCAAAAGCTCGGGGTGGCTGTAGTCGGGGAAGTCGAGGTGGTGCGCGATGCGCGAACTCATTCCCGGGTTCGACTGGAAGAACGTGTCCATGCGGTCCTTGTAGCCGGCGAGGATGACGACCAGGTCGTCGCGCTGGTTCTCCATGACTTGCAGCAGGATCTCGATCGCCTCTTGCCCGTAGTCGCGCTCGTTCTCGGGGCGGTACAGGTAATACGCCTCGTCGATGAAGAGCACGCCGCCCATTGCCTTCTTCAGCACTTCCTTGGTCTTGGGCGCGGTGTGGCCGATGTACTGGCCGACGAGGTCATCGCGCGTCACCGCGACCAGATGGCCTTTGCGCACGTAGCCGAGGCGGTGCAGGATTTGCGCCATGCGCATCGCCACCGTGGTCTTGCCGGTGCCGGGGTTGCCGGTGAAGCTCATGTGCAGGCTTGGCGCCTGCGCCTGCAGGCCGAGGTTCAGGCGCAGTTTGTCAATCACCAGCAACGCGGCGATGTCGCGGATGCGCTGCTTGACGGGCACCAGGCCGATCAGGTCGCGATCCAGTTCGTCGAACACCGATTCGACCTGGCTTTGCGCCAGCACTTCGGCGACCGTGCGCGCGCTGCTCGCCGGCAGGACCTCTGGTGTCGGCTCGGCGGCGGGCGCCGTCGAGCCGGGAATCGAATACAGCGGCGCGCCGGTCATCATGCTGCTCGGGGAAGGGTTCGCGCGGTGTCGAGTTCGCGCCGCATCGCGTCGATCACGCGCTTGTAGTCGGGCTGGCCGAAGATCGCGCTGCCGGCGACGAACGTATCGGCGCCGGCTGCGGCGACGCGGCCGATGTTGTCGATCTTGATGCCGCCATCGACTTCGAGGCGTATGTCGCGCCCGCTGGCGTCGATGATGCGTCTGGCCGCTGTGCACTTGCGCAGTGCCGAATCGATGAACGACTGCCCACCGAAGCCCGGGTTGACGCTCATGATCAGCACCAGGTCGACCTTGTCGATCACCCACTCCAGCACATCGAGCGGCGTGGCCGGGTTAAACACGAGCCCGGCCTGGCAGCCTTCGCCCTTGATGAGTTGCAGCGTGCGATCGACATGCGCGCTGGCGTCGGGGTGGAAGCTGATCAGGTCGGCGCCCGCCTTCGCGAACGCGACGGCCAAGGCATCGACAGGCTGCACCATCAGGTGCACATCCAACGGCACCTGGGTGCCGTCGGCGCGCACACAGTGGGGTTTGATCGCCTGCGCCACGCCAGGGCCGATCGTCAGGTTCGGCACGTAATGGTTGTCCATCACGTCGAAGTGAATCCAGTCGGCGCCGGCGGCGATCACAGCGCGCACCTCGTCACCGAGCCGAGCGAAGTCGGCCGACAGGATGGAAGGGGCGATGCGGAACATGGTGTCAGTAGCGCTGTGATTCAGGCTTGTCGGTGGCGTAGCTGTGCACCGTGTATTGCACCTGGCGCCCGCCGATCTCTTGCCGCACCAGGCCGAAGCCGGGTTCGCTCTTCGGCCGGTTCACGAGGTACGACATGCGCACTGACTCGACGCCCTGCGTCGAGTCGAACGCGGTGACCCGCACATAGTGGTTCGGGAAGATCTTGCGGCAGGCATTGATCTCGATCAGGATGCCGGCCGGGTCTTTCAAGTCGAACATCGGGTTGCCGTACATCTCCCAGTAGGTGTTGCGCGGGTGCGGGTCGTCGGTGTACTCGATGCCCACGGCCCAGCTCTTGTCGATCGCGTATTCGAGTTGCTTGGTGATCTGCGCATCGGTCAGGTCAGGCAGGTAAGAGAACTGCCCTTGCGTCAGGCGGTTGCCGTGATTCGTCATCATGATGTTTGACTCTCCAGGGTTCAGAATGCGGCGGTGGGCGTGGGCACGAAGTCCGCCGTATCGGTGGACTCGTAGTTGAAGCTGATCTCGCCCCAGGTGTCGAGCGCGGCTTTGAGCGGCGAGCACCATTTGGCGGCGTCTTTCAGGATCTGCGGGCCTTCGTTCCAGATGTCGCGGCCTTCGTTGCGCGCCAGCACCATCGCCTCCAGCGCGACACGGTTCGCGGTGGCGCCTGCCTGAATGCCCATCGGATGACCAATGGTTCCGCCGCCGAACTGCAAGACCACGTCATCGCCGAGGTAGTGCAGCAACTGATGCATCTGGCCGGCGTGGATGCCGCCCGACGCCACCGGCATCACCTTGTTCATCGAGGCCCAGTGCTGCTCGAAGAACAGGCCCTTTTCCAACTGCATCGGCGTGTGCGTGTCGAGCAGCGTGTCGTAAAAACCGCGGATCATCATCGGGTCGCCTTCCAGCTTGCCCACCACGGTGCCGGCGTGGATGTGGTCCACCCCCGCCATGCGCATCCACGTGCAGATGACGCGGAAGTTCATGCCGTGGTTCTTCTGCCGCGAGTAGGTGCTGTTGCCGGCGCGGTGCAGGTGCAGGATCATGTCGTTCTTGCGCGCCCACAGCGCCATGCTCTGGATCGCCGTGTAGCCGATCACCAGGTCGATCATGACGATCACCGAGCCCAAGCTCTTCGCGAACTCGGCGCGCGCGTACATCTCTTCCATCGTGCCGGCGGTCACATTCAGGTAGTGCCCCTTGACCTCGCCGCTGGCGGCACTCGCCTTGTTCACGGCTTCCATGCAATAGAGAAACCGATCGCGCCAGTGCATGAAGGGCTGCGAGTTGATGTTCTCGTCGTCCTTCATGAAGTCCAAGCCGCCCTTCAGGCCTTCATAGACGACGCGACCATAGTTGCGCCCCGACAGGCCGAGCTTGGGCTTGGTGGTGGCACCCAGCAGCGGGCGGCCGAACTTGTCGAGCCGCTCGCGCTCGACGTCCACGCCGGTGGCCGGGCCCTGGAAGGTCTTCAGGTAGGCCACCGGGATGCGCATGTCTTCCAGGCGCAGCGCCTTGACGGCCTTGAAGCCGAACACGTTGCCGATGATCGACGCGGTGAGGTTGGCGATCGAGCCGCCCTCGAAGAGGTCGATGTCGTAGGCGATGTAGGCGAAGAACTGGGCTTCTGTCTTGGTGCCCGGG
>JANOLA010000481.1:0-5335 GCA_031419535.1 Burkholderiales bacterium
CGCTGCGCGCGCCGACTCCAGTCCTGCGCTGCTCGTCGCCCCAGAAATCGCCCCCGCCGGGTACCGCCCGCCGCGCTGCCCCCGATTGGCTTTCTGCGACGCAAACACAAAAGAAGGCGACTGCGGTGCGCGTCGGCTGGATGCAAGGGCGCGCCGAGGCTCGAAGAGTCACCGCTTGCGCTTGCGACGAAGTCCACCACTGTTGCCGCGCGGCAGGCGCTACCCGCGGGGGCCCGCCGGGGGCGTTTTCTGTGGCGGCGTGGAGCGGAGTCTCTGGGATCGGCGCGCGCAGCGCGCATCCAAAACTGACTTCGCCGCGCCTGTTTGAGCGTAGCGAACGAAGTGAGCGAAGCGAGTTCGCGGCGCGATCCCAGAGCGAGCACCGCAGCGGAGTCGGAGCGAAGCGCAGACCGCCACAGCATGAGCCCTCTGCGGGCCCCTGCGGGTAGCGCCTGCCGCGCCGCGCCGAAGTTGATACGGGACGCGTCATCCCTTCGCCGCCTCGGTCACAGGATGATGCTCACGCGGCCATGCGGGCGCAGGCCGTCGAGGTCGAGCTCGCAGCGCTTTTCGCGGATTCGCAGTTGGCCGTCGATCCTCTTCAGTCGATACAGCAGCCGGCCCATGAAGGTGTCGGTGACGCCGCCCTTGGTGCGGAATGTGACGAAGGCTGCGCTCACGGGCGTCTCGGCGTCCAGCGACGCGCCGACCCGAACGTTGCTCACCAGGTGCCGCGTGCGCGACCGCGGGAACTCGGAATGGGCCGACTTCTTCATCAGCCGCACGACACGCTGGTTCAAGCGCTCGCGGTCGTCGGCGATGTAGAAGAGGGTGCGTGCCGGGTCGGCACCCGGCGGCAGGTCGGTGCTGGGAACGAGGTAGGACGCATCGGTGGTGTAGAGCGCGAGCCACTGCTCGAGCTTCCATTGGTCCAGCAGGTGGGCTTCCTCGAACAGCAGGTCTTCGGCTTCAGTACGCGTGATGATTGAACTCATTGCCGTCTCCTCAGCGCGCCGCGTTCAACAGTTCGTTCCAGCGCGTCCAGAACACGCGCATCTGCAACTCGTCGTCGTATTGCGGTTCGGGGGTGCCCATGCCCTTGGAGATGTCGCTCCAAGGCGCGCTGCCCGCGTTCGCGAAGCCGTTCTGGCATGACTGCAGCGCCTCCACGTCGTCGGGCGTGGCAAAGCCGCCGGGGCCGAGGAATTCGAGAAAGTTGTAGAGCCGGTATTTGCGCGCCCAGTCCGACTCCTCCACCGGCGCGAGCGCCCAGCCATTCACCGTCATCTGCCCGGGGGCCGTGGGGTAGAAGGTGCGGATCGTGATCGCCATGATGTCGTTGATCACGAGGTTAGGAAAGATCAGCAGATTCCGGTTGCGCGTCGCGATGCGTTTCGCCTTGTCTTCGCCGACGCGCGCGACGAGCTTGGCGTAGATGCCCTCCATCTCGTGTTTGCCCTGTTCGCCGAACATCGGCACCCACTGCGCGATCGGCCGGCCCCAGGGGGCCTGGTACTCGAGCACCGCGTGGCCGTTGCCCAGGCTGTAGCTGCGGCCCGCCAGCGGCAACGGCACGAGGCCACCGCTCACGTTCTTCAGGTAATCGAGGTAGCTCGCGTGCGTGGTCGTGGCGTGGTAGCCGTCGACACTGTTCTCGGCGAGCAGTTTCCAGTTCGCACGAATCGAATATTCCTGCGCGCCTTCCACGACCGCCATGCCCGATTCGCTGTGGCTCGCGATCAGTTCCAGGTAGTCCTTCGCGCCCGCCAGGTACGCGGTGAGCGGCACGATGTCGGGCTTGAAGCTGACGAAGCAAAAGCCCGCGTGGCGCTCGAAGCGCGGTACCGGCGTCATGTTCGTGACACCGCTCGCGCGGTGCCCTTCGGTGTAGCGTTCTTCGCCGGGCTGGCCCTTGAGCTTGCCGTCGCAGCCGAACACCCAGCCGTGATAGAAGCACTGGAACACTTTCGCGTTGCCTTTCGCTTCGCGGCACACGGTGGCGCCGCGGTGCGGGCAGGTGTTGAGCAGCGCGTGCAACTGGCCCTGTGCGTCGCGCGTGAACAGGATGTTGCGGCGCGCGACGGTTCGGGTGACGAAGTCGCCCGGCTTGCGCAACTCCGACTCGTGACCGAGGTAGAGCCAGCAGGTGTCGAACACGGCTTCGTACTCGCGCTCCATCAGGCCGCCGTCGGTGAACGCGCGACGCGACACCTGGAACAGGCCGAGGCCCTCATCCACGCGAACCAGCGACGACACCGCGGTCATGCAAGCGCCCGAACGCCGCCGAGTCGACGCCCAGCAACTCGCTCAACACCTGCTCGGTGTGTTCGCCCAGGCGAGGCGCCGGCCGTGGCGGGGGCCTTGGCAGCGCCGAGAAGTCGAGCGCGATGCCTGGCATCAGCAGCGTGCCGACGCCGGGTTGCTCGATTCTGCGAAACATCGGGTTTGCCTCGGAGCACGCGGGATCGTCGTGCACCAGTTGCTTCACGCTTTGGTAGCGGTCCCAGCACACCGCGTGCTGGTCGAGTGCCGTCGCCACGTCGGCGAGCGTGCGCGCGCCCACCCACGCGGCGACCCGGCTTGCGATTTCAGCGCGTGCGTGGAAGCGGTCGCCTTCGCGTTCGAGGTCGAGGCCGAGTGTCGCGCCGAGCTCGGCAAACGCCTGCGTCAAGCCGGTCGCTTCGCCGATCGCGCGCCACTGCTTGCCGGTCAGGCCGACGATCATCACGCGCTGCGCGTCGGCGGTGACGAAGTCGCGCCCGAACGCGCCGAACAGTTCATTGCCGTGGCGGCCGCGCTCCTGGCCGAGCTGGGCTTCGGCGATGTAGCCCAGGTGCCCCATCACCGCGAGGGCCACGTCTTCGAGCGCGAGCTTCACATGCTGGCCCTCGCCGGTGCGGCCGCGGTGCCGCTCGGCAGCGAGCAGGCCCAGCGCCACCATCTGCCCGGTGATCAGGTCCCACGCCGGCAGCACGTGGTTCACCACCTCGCCCTGCGCAGCCGTGCCAGTGATCGCGGGAAAGCCCATGCGCGCGTTCACGGTGTAGTCGACGGCCGAGCCGCCATGCCGGTCGCCCATCAGTGTGAGCTGGATCAGATCGGCGCGCCGTGCGCGCAGCGTCTCGTGCGCGAGCCAGCCGCGCGGCGGAAAATTGGTCAGGAACAGGCCTGCGTCGGTGCCTTCGGCGCAGACGATCGCCGTCGCCAGTTCGCGCCCCTCGGGCGAGGCGAGATCCAGCGCCACCGAACGCTTGTGCTTGTTCAGCCCGCACCAGAACAGGCTCACGTCGTCCTGCGTGACCGGCCAGCGGCGGTGGTCCAGGCCGCCGTGCAAAGGGTCGATGCGGATCACGTCGGCGCCGAGTTGCGCGAGCGTCATGCCGCCGAGCGGCGCGGCGACGAAGGCGCTGGCCTCCACCAGCCGCAGGCCGCTCAGGATGGACGTTGGGTTCATGCGTCAGTCGTCACTCATCAGGACGGGTTTGCAGGGCGGCTTCGAGAATGCCGCGCGCGATCACTTTCAGCGCCAGCGTTTCCTCGGCGCCTTCGAAGATCGACAGCACGCGCGCGTCGACGAAGTAGCGGCTCACCGGCGTTTCTTCGGCGTAGCCCATGCCGCCGTGAAGTTGCTGCGCTTCGCGCGAAATCCATTCGGCCGAGCGGCACGCGAGCAGCTTCACGAGGCTTGCCTCGACGCGGCCGTTGCTGCCGCTTCCGCTGCTTCTGCCGCTGACGCTGCCACTTCCCGCGTCGCCTCTGCCGCCAGCGCCGTCATGCAACGTGCGCGCGACCGCGTAGCTCAACTGCCGGCACGCCGCCAGGCGCGCGGCCATGCGCGCGAGCTTGGCCTGCGTGAGCGGGTAGCTGTCGAGCGTGGCGCCGAACACCTTGCGCTGCGCGGCGTAGCCGAGCGCGGCCCTGAAGGCGGCCCACATCACGCCGCAGGCGCGCGCGGCGGTCTGCAGGCGCCCGCCCATCATGCCGGCCATCGTGTAGTAGAAGCCCTGGCCGAGGCCGGCACGCTCGCCGATCACGTGCGAATCGGGGACGAACAAGTCATCGAAGCTCAGGTCGAAGGAGTGCATGCCGCGGTAGCCGATCGTCGGGATCGCGCGGCCCGTCAGCCGCCCGCCTTCGCGCGGCCGGTGCTCGAAGTGGTGGCCGTCGCAGGGCGGTTTTTCGACGAGCAGCAGGCTCAGGCCGCGGTGCCCGCTGTCACGTTGGGGGTCGGTGCGCGCCACCACCATCAGCACGCCGGCCTTGCCGGCGAAGGTGCACCAGGTCTTGGCACCGTTCAGCCGCCAGCCGCCCAGCGCGGGTGTGGCCTTGAGCGCAAGCGCGCCGACGTCGGAGCCGACATCGGGTTCCGTCATCGCGATCGCACACAGCACCTCGCCCGACGCCAGCCGCGGCAGCCAAAACGCGCGCTGCGCCTCGGTGCCGCCGGCCAGCAGCGCGCGGCTCAGGATTTCAGGGCGCGTGATCAGGCTGCCCGCAGCGCCGAGCGAGGCCTCCGACAGCGCCTCGGTCACCACCAGCATCAACAGCGCGGCATCGGAGTCGGCGGTGGCGGTGGCGGTGGCGGTGGCAGCGGCGTCAGCGTCAGCGTCAGCGTCAGCGTCAGCGGCCGCGCTGCCGCCGTAGCGCTGCGGGACCGACAGGCCGAACACGCCCATCTCGCGCAAGGGTTGCAGCAGCGATTCGGGCACGGTGAGGTCGTCGCGGTGAATGCGCGCCGCCAGTGGTGCGACGACATCGGCGCCGAAGCGTCGGAAGCTGTCGCGCGCGAGCGTGAGCGATTCACTTTGCTCGATGGCCGCGACGCGCGCGATGTCGCCTGCGGCGGCGATCACGGATCGGCCTACCGCAGCCAACGCCGCTGCGCCGCCGCCCGCGCGGCGCAGCTCAGTGAATTGGGGCGATGCGCGTAGCCCGTGCAGCACGGCTGGATCGAGGCCGTGTTCGAGGTAGATGGCTTCCAGGCGTGGCAGGCTGGCGTTGGCGGCTTCCGCGCAGAACACGAGCGCGAGCTGCCGATCGATGAGGTCGGGCGTGGCGGTGGTATCGGCAGCATCGCTTCGAGTCTGCTCCAGCAGCGTGCGCGCAGCGAGCAGATCGGCGCAGACCCAGGCCAGTTCGAAGCAATCGACTTGGTGCGCATCGAGCCGGCGTGCATCGAGCTTGCCGTCGACAGCGCAGGCCGGGGCCAGCGCCCGGCTCGCCGCATCGAAAGCGCCGCGCAGCGTGTCGAGAACGGATTGCGCCGCTGCGTGTGTCACGGTCCGGAGTCCGCGCGACCCTCACCCCGATCCTCTCCCGCAAGCGGGAGAGGGGG
>JANOLA010000482.1:0-5323 GCA_031419535.1 Burkholderiales bacterium
ACCCTCCGGAGACGACCCCCATGCCCCGCGTATTCAACTTCAGCGCCGGCCCTGCCGCGCTGCCCGAGCCGGTGCTGCGCCAAGCCGCCGACGAGATGCTCGACTGGCAGGGCTCGGGCATGTCGGTGATGGAGATGAGCCACCGCGGCAAGGAGTTCATGGGCATCCACGCGCAGGCGCAAGCGCTGCTGCGCAAGCTGCTCGCGGTGCCGGCCAACTACAAGATCCTGTTCATGCAGGGCGGCGCGATCGCCGAGAACGCCATCGTGCCGATGAACCTGTTGCGCGGCAAAACGGGCGCCGACTACATCGACACCGGCGAATGGTCGAAGAAGTCGATTCAGGAAGCGGCGCGTTACTGCAAAGTCAACGTCGCGGCGAGTTCCAAGGAGTCGGGCTACACCAGCATCCCGAAGCGCGAAACCTGGAAGCTCGACGCCGCCGCGGCCTACGTGCACATCTGCTCGAACGAAACGATAGGCGGCGTTGAGTACCGCTTCACGCCGGATGTCGGCAACGTGCCGTTGGTGGCCGACATGTCGTCGAACCTGCTGTCGCAACCGATCGATGTGTCGAAGTACGGGCTGATCTACGGCGGTGCGCAAAAGAACATCGGGCCGGCGGGTTTGACGATCGTGATCGTTCGCGACGACTTGCTCGGCGGCGCGGCGAGCTTCACGCCGTCGGCGTTCAACTACAAGGAGCAGGCCGAGAACGACTCGATGCTCAACACGCCGCCCACCTACGGCATCTACATCGCCGGGCTGGTCTTCAAGTGGTTGGAGGCGCGCGGCGGCCTGACCGCGATGGAAAAGCACAACCGCGCCAAGGCGGCGCTGATTTACGACTACCTCGACACGACGCAGTTCTATTCGAGCCCGGTCGCGAAGGACTGCCGCTCCCTGATGAACGTGCCGTTCAAGCTGCGCGATGCGGCTCTCGACGACGCCTTCCTGAAGGGCGCACAGACACGCGCAATGGTGCAGCTCAAGGGCCACCGCTCGGTGGGCGGCATGCGCGCGTCGATCTACAACGCGATGCCCATCGAAGGCGTGCAAGCACTGGTCGCTTACATGAAGGAATTCGAGGCGAAGAATGGCTGATCCGGCGGCGCAGCGCTTTGAAATTCTGGTGTTGAACCAGATCTCGGCGGCCGGACTGAAACGCCTGCCGCCCGAGCGCTACAACGTCAGCAAGGAGTCGGCCGCGCCCGACGCGATTCTGCTGCGCTCGGCCGACCTGCACCGCACGCCGGTCGCGCCGAGTGTGGTGGCGATCGCGCGCGCCGGCGCCGGCACGAACAACATCCCCGTCGCGGCCATGAGCCAGCGCGGCGTGGCAGTGTTCAACACGCCCGGCGCGAACGCGAACGCGGTGAAGGAACTGGTGCTCGCGGGCATGTTGCTCGCGGCGCGCCAGTTGCCCGCGGCACTGCGTTTCGTCGGCAGCCTGGACCCTGCGGCGAGCGACATGGAACACAAGGTCGAAGCCGGCAAGAAATCCTTCGCCGGCTTCGAGCTCGCCGGCCACACGCTGGGCATCATCGGCCTGGGCAAGATCGGCTGCCTGGTGGCAGACGCCGCCATCAAGCTCGGCATGGACGTGCTCGGCTACGACCCCGACATCACCGTCGACGCCGCATGGAGCCTGCCCGCGCAAGTGAAAAAATCGGCCAGCGTGCTCGACGTGTTGCGCAACGCCGATTTCGTGACGCTGCACGTGCCGCTCATCGCCGCGACGCGCGACCTGGTGAGCGCCAGCAACATCGGCCAGATGCGCAAAGGCTCGGTGCTGCTCAACTTCTCGCGCGAAGGCGTGGTGAATGACGCCGCGGTGCTCGCCGCGCTGGACGGCAAGGCCGGCGACAGGCGGCTGGGCGCCTATGTGTGCGACTTCCCGAGCCCCACGATCCACGGCCATGAGCGCGTGATCGCGCTGCCGCATCTGGGTGCGTCTACCTCGGAAGCGGAAGAGAACTGCGCGCTGATGGCGGTGGCGCAATTGCGCGCGTTCATGGAACATGGCGAGATCGCGAACGCGGTGAACTTCCCCTCCGTTGCCATGGCGCGCGAGTCGGCGTACCGGGTCGCGATCGCCAACGCCAACGTGCCGAACATGTTGGGTCAAATTTCCACCGCGATGGCACGCGCCGGGCTGAACATCCACAACATGGTGAACAAGTCTCGCGGCGAGATGGCGTATACCCTGGTCGACGTGGAAAGCCCGGTCACCGAGCCGGTGCTTGCCGAATTGCGCGCCATCAAGGGCGTGCTGTCGGTTCGCTATCTTCCGTATCGGGAGTAGTGCGCTCCGCGCGCGAATCGCGTCATCCTCGGCGTGCACAATAGCCGCAGCCTGACTCAGGAGAAATCACCGATGCCCACTTCGAACACCAGCCCGACGCACGCCTTCGCGAAGACGATCAAGTCGTTCACCACGCCTTCGGGCGAAGAGGGCAAGTTCTTCTCGCTGCCCGAACTGGCGCGCACCTACCCGAACGTGAGCAAGCTGCCGATCTCGATCCGCATCGTGCTGGAGTCGGTCTTGCGCAATTGCGACGGCAAGCGCGTCACGCCGGGCCATGTGGCGCAGCTCGCGAACTGGCAGGCGCGGGCCGAGCGCAGCGAAGAAATTCCGTTCGTCGTCGCGCGCGTCGTGCTGCAAGACTTCACCGGCGTGCCGCTGCTCGCCGACCTGGCCGCGATGCGCAATGTGGCCGCCGCGATGGGCAAGGACCCGAAGGCGATCGAGCCGATGGTGCCGGTGGACCTGGTCGTCGACCACTCCGTGATGATCGACCACTACGGCACACCCGGCGCGCTGGACCTGAACATGAAGCTCGAGTTCTCGCGCAACCAGGAGCGCTACCAGTTCATGAAGTGGGGCATGGGCGCGTTCGACACCTTCGGCGTCGTGCCGCCGGGCTTCGGCATCGTGCACCAGGTCAACTTGGAGTACCTGGCGCGCGGCGTGCACCGAACAGCGGACCGCGTCTACTACCCCGATTCGCTGGTCGGCACCGACAGCCACACGACGATGATCAACGGCATCGGCGTCGTTGCGTGGGGTGTCGGTGGCATCGAGGCCGAAGCCGGCATGCTGGGCCAGCCGGTGTATTTCTTGACGCCCGACGTGGTGGGGATGGAGCTCACGGGAAAGTTGCGCGAAGGCGTGACGGCGACCGACCTGGTGCTTACCGTCACCGAAATCCTGCGCAAGCAAAAAGTGGTCGGCAAGTTCGTCGAGTTCTTCGGAGAAGGCACGCGCACGCTCGCGCTGCCCGACCGCGCGACGATCGGCAACATGGCGCCCGAATACGGCGCGACGATGGGCTTCTTTCCGGTCGACGAGAAGACCATCGAATACTTCCAAGGCACCGGCCGCACGCCTGAGGAAATCGAAGCCTTCGAGGCCTACTTCAAGGCGCAGAACATGTTCGGCGTGCCGCTGGCGGGCGAGTTGAACTACAGCCAGGTCGTGACGCTCGACCTGGGCACGGTCACGCCCAGCCTCTCGGGCCCCAAGCGGCCGCAAGACCGCATCGAACTCGGCAAGGTCAAGAAGCAGTTCGCCTCGCTGTACAGCAAGGGCGCGGCCGACAACGGCTTCAACCAGCCCGCCGAAAAGCTGAACCAGACGTTCACGACAAGCGACGGCCTGGAAATCCGCAATGGCGACGTATTGATCGCCGCCATCACTTCGTGCACGAACACGTCCAACCCGGGCGTGTTGTTGGCTGCGGGGCTGGTGGCGAAGAAGGCAGTCGAAGCCGGCTTGACCGTGAAGAAGCACATCAAGACCTCGCTCGCGCCGGGCTCGCGAATCGTCACGGAGTACCTCACCAAAGCCGGCCTGCTGCCCTACCTCGAGAAGCTCGGCTTCTATCTGGCGGGATACGGCTGCACCACCTGCATCGGCAACTCGGGCGACTTGACCGCACCGATCAATGAAGCGATCAACAAGAACGACTTGATCTGCGCCGCCGTGCTGTCGGGCAATCGCAATTTCGAAGCGCGCATTCACCCGAACCTGAAAGCGAACTTCCTCGCGTCGCCGCCGCTCGTCGTCGCCTACGCGATCGCCGGAACGATGAGCCGCGACCTGATGACGGAGCCGGTGGGCAAGGGCACCGGCGGGCGCGACATCTTCCTGGGCGACATCTGGCCGAGCAGCGACGAGATCCACAAGCTGATGAAGCACGCCATGGACGGTAAGGCCTTCAAGGCGAATTACGACAAGGTGAAGAGTGAGCCGGGCGAACTGTGGGAGCGCATCGCGGGCGAAAAGGGCAACGTCTACAGCTGGCCAGCAAGTACCTATATCGCCGAGCCGCCGTTCTTCAAGGACTTCACGATGGAGCCCAAGGCGCTCGACGCCGGGGTGCGCGGCGCACGCATCATGGGCCTGTTCGGCGACTCGATCACCACCGACCACATCTCGCCGGCGGGTTCGTTCAAAGACACCACGCCCGCGGGCAAGTTCTTGCTGGCCAATGGTGTGCTGAAGGCCGACTTCAACTCCTATGGCGCGCGCCGCGGCAACCATGACGTGATGATGCGCGGCACCTTCGCCAACGTGCGCATCAAGAACCTGATGCTGCCCGCGCTGCCCGACGGCTCGCGCGAAGAAGGCGGCTACACGCTGTACCAACTTCCCGGGCCCGACCAGAACTCGAAACTGCCGATCTACGACGCAGCGATGAAGTACGTGAGCGCGGGCGTTCCCACCGTCGTCTTTGCCGGCGAGGAATACGGCACCGGCTCGTCGCGCGACTGGGCCGCCAAGGGCACGCAGTTGCTGGGCATCAAGGCCGTCATCGCGAAGAGCTTCGAGCGCATTCACCGCAGCAACCTGATCGGCATGGGCGTGTTGCCACTGCAGTTCAAGGCGGGCGCGAGCTGGGAAAGCCTCGGGCTGAAAGGCGACGAGACGATCGACGTGAAGCTGGAGGCCGAGATCAAGCCGCAAAGCGACGCCATGCTCATCATCACGTCGGCCTACGGCGCCAGGCGCGAAGTGCCGGTGGTGCTGCGCATCGACACCGCGATCGAGGTCGACTACTACCACCACGGCGGCATCTTGCCTTACGTGTTGCGGCAGTTGCTGGCGGCTTGACGCGCGGGCGGTCCGACCCTCACCTGCGGTGCGCGTTGCGGCTTGCAAGCCGGAACCGCTCGGCGGGCTCGCCGCATGCGGCTCGAAATCCCCGCCTCGCCCCCAACCCTTGTATCTTTCATCTTGAGCTTTTTGTCTTTTCAAAGGAGACTTTCTTGATCATCGTGGTAGGAGGCTGTGGGCAAGTGGGCAGAGGCCGGCGCGGTGG
>JANOLA010000483.1:0-4993 GCA_031419535.1 Burkholderiales bacterium
GCCGCCTACGCGGCGGTGGCGCTGCTGCTGATCGGCGGGATCGCGGTGGTCCCGAGTGTTGTGGCAGGGGTGCTTCGCGCTGCCGGCACGCCGCGTGGGCCGTTGATGCTGCTGGCGCTGGAGCGCACCCGGCAACAGCGCGATCAGGCGACAACGGCTGTGGCCGGAATCGTCGCCAGCCTCGCCTTGGCGGTGGCGTTGACGGTGATGGTGGGGAGCTTTCGCGGCTCGGTGACAGCGTGGCTCGGCCAGGTGTTGCCCGCCGATCTCTACGCGCGCGCCGCGAGTGGCAGCGCCGGCGCCGACACGCTGTACCTGAGCGCCGAGATGCTGCAAGCGGTGCAAGGGCTGGCGTCAATCGAACGGGTGGTCGGCCAGCGTGTGTACCAGGCGCAGTTCGATCCGGCGCGCCCCAGCGTCAGCGTGCTCGCCCGCCCCTTGGGCGACGCGACGACGAGCCTGCCGCTCGTGGGTGAGTTGCGCCCCGGCGAGGCGGGCCTGCTCAATGTCTACGTCAGCGAAGCCTTCGCCAGCCTGTACAGGGCGAATCCCGGCGCACGCTTCGAGCTGCCGCTGCCCGACGGCCGAACCCTGCCTGCCCACGTGCGCGGCGTGTGGCGCGATTACGCACGCCAGCATGGCGCGGTGGCGCTCGACGCCGCCGACTACCAGGCCGCCACCGGAGATACGCGCATCAACGACCTCGCGCTGTGGCTCGCGCCGGGCGCGACGCTTAGCGAAGCGCAGGCGCAGGTGTTGGGCGCGGTCGGCGCAATCGGCGCGGCCGAATCCCGTGGCACGGGCACGGGCATGGGAGCGACCACAGCCGCCAGCACCGCGCTCGAATTCGCGTCGACCGGCGAATTGCGCGCCACGTCGCTGCGCATCTTCGACCGCAGTTTCGCGGTCACCTACTGGCTGGACGGCGTCGCGATCGGCATCGGCCTGTTCGGCATCGCCGCCAACTTCGCGGCGCAGGTGCTGGCGCGGCGCAAGGAGTTCGGCGCCTTGATGCATCTGGGGCTGACGCGCGCGCAAGTGCTGCGCCTGGTGGCGCTGGAGGGTGCGCTCTGGTCGAGCGCCGCGGCGCTGCTCGGCACGGTGCTCGGCCTGGGCGTGAGCTGGATTCTGGTCAAGGTGGTGAACCCGCAGAGTTTTCACTGGACCATGGACCTCGCCGTTCCCTGGGCGCGGCTCGCCTGGCTGGTCCTGGGAACGATCGCCTGTTCGGGATTGACGGCCTGGGTGGCCGCGCGCGCCGGCGCCAGCTCGAACCTGGCGCTGCTCGTGAAGCAGGATGGGTGACTCGGCACGGGCAGCAGGCGGCGCGGTAGCAGAGGTGGCACGGACAAAGCGTGCGGTGCGCCACACTTTGCGCGCCGGGGCGAAGTCCGACGATCTCTCAGAGCGAGGGCAAAGTGAATCGGCCTTCAGTTGAGCCGAGTTCCGCCGATATTCGGGGGGTCGAGGACCCAGGAGTTGCCATGACCAAACCCATTCCAGAAAAACAGGGCGCCGATGCCGCGGCGCAACGCATGCGCGACGAATTGAAGGAATTGTTCAGCCGCACCCGCGGCGCGCGCGAAGTGCTGCCGCACCTGGCCGGCGTGGAGCATGCACTCAAGACCCAAGGCATCGCAGGCCTTGACGGCTTGCCGCCGCGGGTTCTGAAGCGCGCCGCCACACAGCTTCAGAGCGTCTTGCCCGATCTGGTGAGCGAGGGCCTGGCCGAACTGCGCACACGGCTGTCGAAGGCACTCTCGGCTCATGAAGACGCCCGGGTCGCCATCGTGCGGCCGGCCCGGCCGTCGGAGTTCCTCACTGATGAGAAACTTCAGGTCAGCGAAGCGAGCGTTTCGGATTTCATGCGCGTCGTCGAGGCCGCCGAGCGCAAGTTCTGACTCTGTCGCGCAGGCGCGCCTGTCGCATCTCAAGGAAACGAAGGGCCGCTCCCGAGTTTCCTTGCCCCCTCGGGGGGCGGACGACGTATGTCGTCGGCCTGGGGGCGCTCTCGAGTAACACGCGGCAACCGGCGTGCCGTCTCGCACGCCGGTCACTCCCGAGCAGCGCGTTTGCCGTCTGTCGAGGGATGCCGAACGCCATACTCGCTCGCGGAAGAACAGCAGGAGCCATGGCATGAGCAGATCGACACAGCCTTCGCAGGAAGATCGAAACGAGCCCGGCACGACCGTACTGGAGTCGGTGTGGGGTTCGCTGAGCATCCTCACCAAGCCGCTCAAGCTCGAACGCAGCGACGACGGCAAGGTCCGCGTCGTTGTCGACGACCCGGCGGCCACGCGGCGCAAAGCACAGGTCATCGCCGCCGCGGAACAGTCGCTGTCGCGCATGCAAAGCGAATTGACGGAACTGCTCGATCGCTCTAAAGGTTCGCGCAAGGTGATGCCCCACCTGGCGAGCCTCGAGCACGGGCTGAAATCGCGCGGCCTTGACGCATTCGACACGGTGCCGGAGCGCGTGCTGGCGCGCGCGTCGCAACAGCTCGAGGAAGTGTTGACCGAGCCGGTGAGCGCCGGTCTGGCCGACCTGCGATCGCGCATCGTCGTCGCGCAGACGAAGCTGGAAAAGAGCGAAGCCGCCGCGAAGAATGCCGGCCCGTCGTCGTTCCTCACCGACTCCAGGCTCACGGTCAGCGAAGGAAGCGTCAGCGATTTCATGCGCGCTGTGGCCGAGTCGGAAGGCAAGCAACGCTGAATCAGTCCCCGCGGGGGCGCGCGCCTCGGTTCGGGATGGCTGCAAGGCGCCAACCGCAGCCACCGCCGAGGCTAGTGGCGACACTCAAGGCTGCGTTGCTCCACTGCGCCGCTGTGCGATGCTCGCATCATGCAGCGCCGCAGTCTCCTGCTATCCATCGGCGCCGGATTCGGCACCGGCGCGCTGAACGCCGCGAACCTGGCGCCGCGCCGCCTGGTGTTTCCCGCCGACTTCGGCGCGCACCCGCGGCAACGCATCGAATGGTGGTACCTCACCGGGCACCTGCGGGCCTCGGCCGGGCCCGGGCCCGCTGAGGAAGCCGCGCCGCCCCAGTTCGGTTTCCAAGTCACGTTCTTCCGTTCACGTACGCAGGTCGACCCGGCCCATCCGAGCCGTTTTGCCGCGAGCCAACTGCTGTTCGCGCATGTGGCGCTGACCGACCTAACGAACAAGCGCATGCGCCACGACCAGCGCATCGCGCGCACCGGCTTTTCGCTCGCCGAGTTCAGCCCGAGCGACACCGCGCTCAACTTGCGCGACTGGACCCTAGCGCGCAGCCACTCGCAGCAGACCAGCTGCTACGCCACACGCGTGCACAGCGCCGCGGCCGGCTTCGCCTTGCACTTAAGCTGCGCCACGACGCAGCCCGTGCTTCTGCAGGGCGACCAGGGCTGGTCGCGCAAGGGCCCGCGCCCCGAGCAGGCAAGCCTGTACTACAGCCAGCCGCAACTCGCGGTGCAGGGCCGCTTGCAGATCGACTCGCGTGACGTGAGCGTGCAAGGCCGCGCCTGGCTCGACCATGAATGGAGCGATGCGTTGCTCGATCCGCAAGCCGTCGGTTGGGACTGGATCGGCATGAACCTGCACGACGGCTCGGCGTTGACGGCGTTTTGCCTGCGCCGCGCCGACGGCAGCGCGCTCTATGCCGGCGGCAGTTTTCGCGCGCCCGGCGAGGCCGCGAGGATCGACACGGCTCAGAGCGTCAAGTTCACGCCGAAACGCGAGTGGACCAGCCCGCATTCGGCCGCACGTTATCCCGTGCACTGGACGGTCGAAACATCGAGCGGAAGTTTCGAAGTGCGCGCGCTGCTCGACGACCAGGAACTCGACAGCCGCGCCAGCACCGGCGCCATCTACTGGGAAGGCCTGAGCGAATTGCTCGATGCGAACGGCCGGCGCATCGGCCTGGGTTACTTGGAGATGACGGGTTACGCGGCGGCGCTGCGCCTGTGAGGCGCGCTTCAAGCGCTGTTCGACCACCCTCGAGACCGCTCGCGGGCATACGGCGGGCATTCGGCGACTCACAAGGAAACGCACGGCCGGCCGAAGTTTCCTTGGCCCCAAGGGCCACGAAGGGGCCCCTTCGTGGCCCTTGGGGCGGACGACGTGTGTGCCGGCCTGGGGGCTCTCTCAGCAAAGCGCCGCGAAACGCCCATAGACTTCCCCCATGACCACTGCCGCGCCGTCGAAGAACATTCGCTCCCTGAGCGGCCTCACGCCCTACCTGCGCCGTTACCGCTTGCGCATCGCGCTGGCGGTGCTGTTCCTGGTGCTGGCGGCCGTGAGCACGCTGATCTTTCCGCTCGCGTTGAAGTCGCTCATCGACGAAGGCTTCGTCGCCAACGACCCGGGCGCGCGCGTGATGGTGCTGCGTGGCCACTTTTTCGCGCTGTTCGCCGTGGGCGCGGCGCTCGGGCTGTTTTCGGCGCTGCGTTTCTACATGGTCACTTGGCTCGGCGAGCGCGTCACCGCCGACCTGCGCAACGACGTCTACGCGCATGTGGTGCGGCAAAGCCCGGAGTTCTTCGAGACCACGCAGACCGGCGAAGTGCTGTCGCGCCTGACGACCGACACGACGCTGGTGCAGACCGTCGTCGGTTCCAGCCTGTCGATGGGCTTGCGCAACACCGTCATGGGGATCGGCGCGATGCTGATGCTCATCGTCACGAATCCGCTCGTGATGATGCAAGTCTTGGGCATTCTGGTGCTCGTCGTGCTGCCGTCCCTTGCGTTCGGGCGGCGCGTGCGCAAGCTCTCGCGCGCGAGCCAGGACCGTGTCGCCGATTCGAGCGCGATCGCGGCCGAGGTGCTGAACGCGATTCCGGTCGTGCAGAGTTACGTGCAGGAGGCGCGCGAAGCGATGCGCTTCGACGCCTCCACCGCGAACGCCTTCGCCACCGCGGTGCGGCGCACACGCATGCGCTCGTTCCTCGTCGCCTTGCATCACCGCCTGCGTTCCCTGGTACAGGCCCCACAGCAGCGCGCCGAAGGTGGCGGTGAT
>JANOLA010000484.1:0-3687 GCA_031419535.1 Burkholderiales bacterium
GGCGACCGCCATCTGGGGCACGCAGCAGTTGCGGCTGTTGCCCGGCGCAAAACGCGACGGCATCTTCGCGCTGGTTCCGGCATGGTTGGCTTGTTTGAACACGTCGCCGCAGCGGTCCACGCCCGGCCCCTTGCCGTACCACATCGCGAAGATGCCGTCGCGTTTTGCGCCGGGCAACAGCCGCAACTGCTGCGTGCCCCAGATGGCGGTCGCCGCCAGGTCTTCGTTGACGCCGGGATGGAAGTGGATGCCATGCGCCGCGAGGAAGGGCTTGGCATCGATCAGCGCGCTGTCCAGGCCACCGAGCGGCGAGCCGCGATAGCCCGAGATGTAGCCTGCCGTGTTCAAGCCCGCGGCGCGATCCCGCTTGCGCTGCAGCATCGGCAGGCGCGCCAGGGCCTGCACGCCGGTGAGGAAAACCCGGGCGCGGTCGAGCCGGTATTTGTCGTCGAGCTTGACGTCAGCGAGATTCATTGCGGTCCTGTCTCACATCGCACTCATCCGGTCGCGCCGAAGTCGGGCTCGCGGTGTTCCAGGAAAGCGGCGATGCCTTCGCGCGCCGCTGCGGTGCACGCGGCCGCGCCGAACGCGCGATAACCGACCTCGAGCGCGGCAGCGAGCGTGGGCTGTCCGGCGGCGTCGCGCACCGCAGCGGCGATCAGGTCAATCAGCGACGCGCTGAGCTTGCGCCCGTCGGCCGCGCGCGCCACGCCGGCGCCAACAGCGGGCAACGGCGCCAGTGTCACGCGGCCTTCTGCGATCGGATCGAGTTTGCCCGCGAGCGCGTGCACGCGTGCCACCGAATGCCCGATCAGCGAATCGAAATCGTCGGCCAGTTCATCGACCACACCGAGCTCGTGCGCTTGTGCGGCACTCAGGCGCTCGGCGCGCATCAGCATGTCGTGGAAGATCGCTGCCGCACCCGGCCAGCGGCGGTAGGGAACGACCATCGCGCCGATGCCGGGCAGGATGCCCAGCGTGACCTCGGGCAACTGGAGCCACGCGCTGCGCTGCGCTACCCTTGCGTGGCAGCGCATCGCGAGTTCGAAGCCTCCCCCCAGCGCCATGCCGTTCAGCGCGGCGACCACGGGTTTGCCCATGCCGTCCAGATGCACGAGCAAGCGCGAGCAGTCGCGTGCGTACTGCGCGGCGGCCACTGCGTCGCCGAGCAGCGATGGAAAGCGGCCGATGTCGGCGCCGGCGCAGAACGCCGTCAGGCCGTAGCCGACGATGACGAAGCCTGCCACCTTCGGATCTGCTTCGTGGGCGCGGATCACGGCCAGAATCTCGTCGGTCATTTCATCGTGCAGCGCGTTGCGCGCCTCGGGGCGGCGCAGCGTGATGACGAGGACATCGCCGATGGCATCGACGAGCACATGGCGCGCCGCAGGCTGGTACGCAGCCCAGGCGCGGCGCGGCACCGGCATGCCGGGGCGGTCGAGTGCGAAATGGGTCAGCAGCCGTGACGCCGCGGCGTCGCCGAGCGCGCGCATCAGTTCGAGCGGGCCTAGTCTGAAGCCGAGCGCGCTGCGGCAACCCAGGTCGAGGTCCGCTGCGTCGCCGATGCCGCGGTCCAGAATGTCGACCGACTGCGACAGCAGCACACCCAGCAGCCGCTCGCGAATTCGCGCGCGCACCTCGGGTGCGACGTCGACCGGTCGGCTCGGTGCATTCGTCAACCAGCGCTCGACCGAGCGCAGGATCGGCGCCGGCCGGTAGTGTTCGCCTTCCTCATTGGCCTGCAGCGTATTCGTCTCGACGATGATGGGGTTGCCGTGCGCGAGGTTGAGCACGAAAAACGGCCCGGCGTGCACGAACTCCATCGCGACGCTGTCGATCTCGGCGGCGCTCGCCTCACCCAGCAGCAGTGCCGCCTCGTTGCACCAGTTGTCGAACACGCGGTCGAGCATGAAGCAAGGTGCGTCCTTCGTCACCAGCGGCAGCTTGCCGGTGGCGCAGAAGAAATGGCGCAACCAGGCGATCAGCGCCGGGTCGGCGCGCGACCAGGCGATCACCTCGACAGCCGGATTCCGCCACGCCGGCGCGAAGAAGTGCGTGACGGTCGCGCGCTCGGGGTGGCGCAGGTTGGCAAAGATGCGCTGCGCCGGCAGCGAACTCGTGTTCGACGTGATGAGCGCGTCGTCGGCGATGCGTGCCTCGACGTCGGCGAAGATGCGGCGCTTCAGCGCCAAATCCTCGGTCGCGGCTTCGATCACCCAGTCGCAACCCGCGAGTGCCGCGTAGTCGGTGCTGGCGTGCAAATTGCCCAGCACTTCTTCGGCCGCCGCGGGCTCGAGCTTGCCGCGCGCCAGCGCCTTGTCGGTGTAGTCGCGCAGCCGCGCCAGCGCGGCGTCGAGTGCCGCCTGGCGCACATCGATGAGCGTGAGCTCGAGCTGCGGCAGCGCGCTCTTCAGGTAGTAGGCGATGTCGGGCCCGATGGCACCCGCGCCGATCACGCCGATGTGGCGCGGTGCGGCCCGCGTCGCAGGTTGCAGCAGCGGGTTGGCGAAGTGATGTGAACTCGCGGGTGCGCCCTCGCGCCCACTGCGGTGCGGTCTTGCGCTGGCGTTCATGCGACAACTCCGGCACCGTAAAGCGCTTGGACTTCAGCCCTGCCCAGGCCGGCTTCAGCAAGCACGCTGCGCGTGTGTTCGCCGTATTTCGGTGCGAAGCCAAGTTCGCGCCGCGCGCCGGCAATGTCCACCGCCATCGGCTGCATGCGCACGCTGCGCCCGTCGGGCAGCACGGTGCGGGTCAAGCGGTCTTGCAGCGCGGGGAGGTCGCGCACCTGATGGATGTCGTGAATCAGTGTGGCGGGGATCGTCGCGCCGCGCAGGTCGGCGAGGATCTGATCGGCTGCGTGCACGGCCGTGACCGCGGCGATGTCGGCATGGATCGCTTCGCGCTGCAGGTGCCGGCCTTCGTTGGTGCAACGCACCTCGTTGGCAATGCGCGCGAACTTCGGGATCGACGTGAAGCGCCGCCATTGCACGTCGCTGCCGATCGCGAGAAAGACGTAGCCGTCGCGCGCCGGGTAGACGTTGGTCGGAATGAACTTACGATGCTCGTTGCCGGCGCGCGTGACTTCGTCGGGCGAGCAGCCGAAGTCGAGCAACGGCAGCACCGTGATCAACCACGACGCCGCGGCCTGCAGCATCGAGACATGGATCTCCGCGCCGCTGCCGGTCTCGTTCCGCTCCAGCAGCGCCTGCATCACGCCGGCGTAGACCTCGTCGCCGGCTTTCAGGTCGATGACCGGGATGCCGGTGAGCGTGGGTGGGCCGTCGCGCGCGCCGGTGACTTCCATGAAGCCGGCCATCGCCTGGATCACCGGGTCGTAGCCGGGAACCTCGGGGTAGCGCGGGCCCAGCGCCGAGATGCCGGCCCAGATCAGATCGGGTTTGACGGCGCGCAGCGTCGCCGCGTCGATGCCCAGGCTCGTGTAGCGCGAGGGCACGGTGTTGCAGCAGAACACGTCGACGTTCAAGGCGCGGATCAGTCGTGCGAGCAGCGCTTGGCCGCGCGCATCTTTCAAGTTCAGCGCGATCGCCTGCTTGCCGACGTTGGGCGCGACGAAATAGCTGCGCCGGTCGTCGTCGTCGTCGGCGTCGTCGTCGGCGTTGGCGTTCAGGCGGCTGCCGATGTAGCGATTCGGGTCGCCGGGCAAGCCTGCGCCGCTGGGCGTGG
>JANOLA010000485.1:0-5993 GCA_031419535.1 Burkholderiales bacterium
GGCCAGCACGAGCGGAATCAGGCCGCCCGCGAAGATGCCCGCCGCGATGCGCGTCGCCATCAGCAGCTCGAAATTCGGCGCCACGCTGCCCAGCACGAGCGCGAGCGCCATCGCGGCCACACACACCTGGATGCAGCGCGCCTTGCCGAAGCGGTCTCCCAACGGGCCGAGGAACGGCTGCGCCATCGCATAGGGCAGCGCGAATGCCGTGCTCAGCAGCGCGGCGGCCGATGGCGCCACGGCAAACTGCTGGGCGATCGGCAGGATCAGCGGGTCGATGATGCGCAGCGCAAAGCCACTGGCGAAGGCGCATGCCGCAAAGACAAAGAACACCGGCTCCATCGGCGCAGCCATGGATGAGGCGACGCTGCGCCGTCAGCGCCGCAACAAGGTCGGTCAGAGGTTGAGAGTTCTTCGCGCGTGCCCGAGCAGCGCGCCAGAAGGTGGCCGATCTAGGCGACGCGCAGGCGTGCCCTGCGCGTTTGCTTGGGCGGCGCAGCCATGGCGCGGGCCATGGCGAGCATTTGCAACGACGAGCGGGCGCCTTCTGGCGTGATGAGCGGGCATGATCGAAGGACTCTCAAGCTCTTAGGTCTTCGCCGACTTCTTGTCTGCCTTCTTCGCGGCTTCTGCGTTCGCGGCTTTCTTCACTTTCTTCTCGGCGGGAGTGGGTTTGGCTGCGCCGGCCTTGCCGGGTTTGGCGTCCTTCGCCGCCTTCGGCTCCTTGGGTGCCTTGACCGCCTTGGGCTTCGCCGGCTTGGCTTCCTTCACCACTTTCACAGCCTTGGGCTTGGGCAATTTCGCGGCGGCCTGGCGCTCGGCACGCGCCTGTTTGAGGGCGCTGCGCTCCTCTTGCAGTTCCTTCTCAAGCGGCGACGCGGGCTTGTCAGCGCCTAACGAATGTTGGCGAACCACGCTCGCCAGGTGCAGCTTCACGCCGTTGTTCTTGATCTGTCGGTTCAGGGTGGCGGTACGGATCGGCATGACGTGCTTCAGAAGTTGAATGAGGCGTAAATGTAGGTCACGTCGGGCGCGGGCTCGTTTCAAGCCCGCTTCCACTAGCATTGGCGCCCTTTCGACAATTCCTGGAGACCTCCCCATGCGCACCTTTCACCCTGGGTTTCGCGGCAGCGCTGTCGCACTCGCATGTGCCTGCGCCATCGCGCTGATGGCGACGCCGCTGCACGCTGCAGAACCCACGTCACTGCTCGCCAAAACGGCCAAGCAGATCCCCGCGCCGCCGTGGGCCAAGGGCGACCAGAAAGGCATGGGCAACACCCAGGGCGCGGGCACCTGGGCGCGTTGCGCCTGGCACCTGGCGCAGCCTGGCGCCAAGGTCTACGAGGTCTCGCACGAGCGCAGCAACACGATGCCCAAGTCGCCGTTCAGCGGGCCGCACATGGTCAAGCCCAAACCTGTCGCCGGCATTCCGTTCACCGCGCATGCCTTCAACGGCGAGGTGCTGAATGAAGGCGCCGAGCCGAACCAGCAAGGCACGCAGATCGACGCGCTCGGCCACTTCGCGTCGATCGCCGCACCTTGGGACGGCAAGGCCGAGTTCCCGGCCGACGCTGCCGTCTACTACGGCGGCTACACCGGCAAAGAGGTGAAGCCGACGCCCGACTCGCCGCTGCGGAAGCTCGGCGTGGAGCAGATCCCGCCGATCGTCACGAGCGCGATCCTGCTCGACGCAAAGGCGTTCGTCGGCAAAGGCCAGCCGCTGAAGGCGGGCGCGGTGGTGTCGCTGGCGCATGTGATGGAGATGCTGAAGGCGCAGGGCCTGGCCAAACGCGGCATTCAACCTGGCGATGTGGTCTACATCTACACCGGCTGGAGCGACCAGTGGCAAGACCCCGACACCGACAAGACCTACTACGCATCTGGCCCGGGCCTGGGCTTCGACGCGGCGCTCTACCTCGGGCGCAAGCGCGCGGTGGCGATCGGCATGGACGTGCCGTTCGTCGACGCGGTGGCCGACGGCATGCTCGCCGGCAAGGCGCCGCCCGCGCCCGGCACGCCGCCTAACTTGCCCTTCGGTGTGCACCACCACATGCTGACGCAAGCCGGCATTCACCACCTGGAAAACGTGCGCCTGGCGGAGATGGCGAAAGACAAAGTGTGGACCTCGTGCACGATGGTGTTGCCGCTGCGCGAGCGTGGCTCGGCGGGCTCGCCGATCCGGCCGGTGGCGATCGGCTCGGGGGCAAAGGCCGGCGGCACGAAGGGTCGGCCGCCTGAGCATTGAGCGCGCGAAGTTTTGCTCCCTCTCCCGCTTGCGGGAGAGGGAGCAAAACCGAGGTACTCGCGGCCTCTCAGCGCGCCTTCGCGCCCAACTCCGCCAACACCGCCGCGCGCAACAGCCGACCACAGCGCTTGGCGGCCCAGAGCACTTCGCCGAGCATGGCGCCGCGGTCGGTGACGACGCTGAGCAGCAATTCGGAGTCGGCCACTCGCAGCAGCACGATCATGCCGGTGTCGGACTCGATCACCATGTCTTCGCAGGCGCCCAGGCCCGCGTCGTCGAGCATCGCCGCGCCAATGGCGAGGACCGAGCTGCTCATCGCGGCCAGCAAGTGCGGCGAGGCGTCGGCCGACAACGGCGCGGACGCGAGCTTCACGCCGGAGCGGTCGGCCAGCACCGCCGCGCGCACGCCCGCGGTTCCGGCGACGAGCGCGTGCAGTTGCATCTCCAGGCCGGGCCAGCGCGTGGCTCGCTCGCTCACGTCGGCGGGCGAGCGAGCGGTGTCGGCCGGATCGAGGGCGCGAAGTGGAGTCGTCATGCAAAGAGCCTCGAGTCGCGCGGCCGGTCGATTCGCGCCGGCGCGTCGTTATCGCGCGCCATGTCGATCGTGTGCAGCAAGACCCCGAGCAGCAACGCCGCATGTTCGCGGCGCCGCGCGTCGATCGCCAGCATGGGCACGTGCAGCGAGCGCGCGCAAAGCAGCGTGGCGAGCCGGGCCATCGGCGCGTGCGACACCGATTCGGTGTGGGTGACGCCGATCGCCACCGCCGAGTTGGCAGCCAGATCGTCGACGCTGTCGAGCACGCTTTCGAGCTCGGCCTCGGGCTGCGTGGACCGGCCGTCGACGAGCACGATCGCGCCCTGCGCGCCCACCGCCAGGATCGTGCGCATGAACTTGAAGCGCAGGTAGCCGGGCGTGCCGTACAGGTGCACGTGTCGGCCGCCGCCCAAGCCGACCTCGCCGTAGTCGAGGCCGATCGTGGTGCGCGTCTTTCCCGACGCGTCAGCGCCGTCCGCGGCTTCCGTGGTCACCGGCGCGCTATCGCTCAAGGCGCGGATCAACGTGGTCTTGCCTGCGCCATGGCTGCCGGTGATGAGAATCTTGAAGTGTTTCACTGGCCAACACCATATCGCCGGCAGGTTCAGGTCGGTATCGGTGCGTTTGCTTCGGTCATAGGGAACCACCCTGATCCTGGCGCGAGTCCGTCACGCAGCGGCGTCATTGCCGGCGTCATTGCCGGAGTTCAGTAGGTGATCGTCAAAGTGTGCGGCCGAGACCCGGCGCAAGTGCCCGAGGCGCAGGTTCCGGACTGGCCGGCCGCCATGCTGCCGTTGATCGTGTAGGTCTGCAGCGCGCCGTTCGCGGTAGCGCCAGCGGCGCTGAGCCAGAGCGTGTAGGTCAGGCCAAGCACGCTGCCGCTGCTGCTGTCCAACGCCATCGTGTACGCCAGGCCGCTGGTGCCGCGCACCACGTAGCTGGTGGAGGCGGCCTGCGCCCCCGCGAACGAGCTGTAGGTGAAGGCCACGTCGCCCGGAGGCACCGAGATCACCACCGTCGGCACGGTGCTGATGCTGATGGCCATGGCGGCCGTGGCGGTGCTGTTCGCCGGACCGTAGGTGAGCGTCACGGCGATGGAATCGACGTAGGTGCTGTTCGTCTGCACCGTCTGCGTTGCCGGGGCACGGGTGTAGGTGGCTGCGGTCAGGGTCGCCGAGGTCGCGGTGCCGAAGGCCAGCGTACCGCTGATGACCGAACCGCCGGTGAGCCCCCACTTGGTCGAGTAGCCGCTGTCCTTGAAGACGTCGTAGCGCATGGTTGGATTCGGCGCGGCGCCGCGGCTGGCCCGATTGTTCACGCCGATTGGGTCCAGCCCGTTGTTGGCCGTGAGCGTGTAGGCCATGCTGGCGGAATCGCCTGAAGCGCGGCTGCAATTGATCGTGTACGAGCCGATGCTGTCGTTGGCAGCGGTCGCGAGCGAGTCGTAGAACGCGGTGACGCTGGTCACGCTGACCGAGCAGGTGTAGGCCGCTTGGGCGATCTGGGTCGCCGCTGCCAGCCACGCCATCAAGCACCAGCGCCAGCATTTCATCGCGCCACTCCCGAACAAGTCAACGGCCCGAGGCGCGCGATGTCGTCGCGCTCGAGCGGGGGCAACGACAACGCGAGTGCGCAGCTCCGGCCTTTCCAGGCGAGAAGCACGCGCGCCTTCCGGTTCGTGTCGTCTTCCAGGCCGGTGACGAAGGCTTCGCCGCGGCGTGCGACGAAGAACACGTCATCCCGGCCGGGCACGGCGAGCGTGGCGCCGGCCGGCGCGGGCTCGCCATCGTCGAAGACGATGCGCAGCAGCACCGAGCGGCCACTGCGCACCGGGAACCTGTGCTTGACGGCGCTGCGCCAGGCAGGCACGAGGTTCGCCTCGATCGAGTCGATCTCGGCGCTGACCGGCAGTTCGCGCGGGTCCAGCCGCAGCGGATTCGCCTGGTAGGGCAACAGGTTGTTGATCAGCGCCACGCCGTCCGCGCCGGTGCGCGCCTGCGGCATGCCGCGCAGGCCCACGCTCAGATCGGGCAGGCCCGGCGTCTCGACCACCGCGAAGCTGTTGTCGATGCGCCGCGAGGCAAAGCCATGGCCGTCGGCCAGCACCAATGCGCCGCTCGCGCCGGCCCGCAACGCGGTCTGGCCCGCGCCGCTGTTCAGGTCCGCGCTCAGCGTGCCGTGTTCGCCCAGGTGCACCAGCCCGCCCTCGGCGCGCGCAGCGCCGAAACGGTGCCCGGCCAGCACGCGCCAGCCCGAGCCGTTCTCGCCCAGCGGCATCTGCGCCGCCGAGACGTGGCTGTCGTTCTGCCCGGCGCGGCGCGACACGAGCAGGCCGCCGTTGATGCGGCGCTCTAGCGGCAGCACCAGGGTCAGCCCGAGCGCCGTGGCGTTGACGCCGTCGATGACGCGGCTCGCGTTCAGGTTCAGGCTCGCGCGCTCGCCCACGCGCAGGCCGAGGTTGAGCGACGCCACCGTGGTGCGCGGCGTCGCGTCCCAGAAACGCTGTTCCACCAAGCCGACACCCAGCGTCGTGCGCTCGTCGAACCCATGGCTGGCGTTGGCACCGAACACGCCGCGCACGGGCAGCTTGTCGGCATCGAGGCCGAGTTCGCGGTAGCCGCGCGTCGCGCCGCGCGCCTGCACCTGAAAGCTGCCGCCCTGGTCCTGCCGCTCCAGACCGAGCAGCCACTGCTGGCCGGTGCCCACACTGCGATCCCGGCTCGCCGCGAGCCCGATCGTGCCGAGCACCTGCTGGCGGATCAGCAACGTCGCACCGCCGCTCAGCTCGACCAGATTGCGCGTCGCCGTGGCACGGCTCTCGGCGGTCCACTCATCGGTCATGCCGCGCCGCCACAAACCCGCGGCGAACGCGGCTCCGTACGCGTTGCTCGCGTTGCCGTAGTCGAGCCGTTGCCGCCCTGCTTCGAGGCTCCATTCGCCGTGGCCGGTGGCGAGCAGCAAGGCGTGCGTGAAGAACGGTTGCACCAGCACGGTCTCGCGGCCCAAGATGTCGCGCACGACGACGCGCGCTTCGCCGGCCGCGCTGACGACGGGAAAGTTGTCGATCGAGAACGGCCCCGCCGGCACCGACGAGACCTGGCGCAGCACGTCGTTCACGTAGAGCTCGACGGTGGACGGCGCGCTCGACACGCCGCGCACCGCCGGCAGCGCCTGGCCGGTGAAGCCCGGTGTGAACGAATAGTTGCTGGCGAC
>JANOLA010000486.1:0-1756 GCA_031419535.1 Burkholderiales bacterium
GCGCGAAGGCGTCCAGCGGCAACGCGGCCAGGGCCTGCGCCTGTTGCACCGCGTGCGCCATCACGTCGGCGTCTGCCGCCAGAGCGTCGGCCAGGCCGATGCGGTGTGCTTCTTCGCCTCCCACCGCCGCGCCGGCACACAGGATGCGGCTCGCCACGCCTAAGCCGACGCGCCGCGGCAGCGTCAGCATCTGGCCCCAGTCGGGCGTGAGGCCGAGTTTGAGAAACGGAAACAGCAGCTTCGTCCCGGGCCCGACGACGATGCGGTCGCCCAGCAGCGCGAGGCCGACCGCGGCGCCGGCACCAAACCCTTCAATCGCGCTGACCACCGGAAAGCGCAGCCCGGCGACGAGCTGGCACAAGCGCTGCACATGCTGCATGCGCTCGCGCGCCTGCGCTTCGCTCAGGCCCACCATGCTCGGCAGGTCGCCGCCCGCGGAAAACACGCCGCCCACACCGCCGAAGACGAGCGCGCGCGCGTGGCTTTGATCGGCGAGCACTTGCAAGGCGTCGGTCAAGGCTTGGCGCACCGACTGATCGATCGCGTTGCGCTTGTTCGCCCGGTTGATGCGCAGCCGCGCCACTGCGGGCGCGGGCCAGTCGAGCAGCACGGCTTGCGGGTCGCCCATCGAACTCACCTCACTCACCTCGCGCAACTCACTCACCTCGCTCTCAAGCGCCTTGCAACCCGACGATCGACACCGAACACACATTCTGCGAAGGCTGGCCGCCCAGGTTGTGCGTCAGGCCGAGCGTGGGTTGTTTCAGTTGGCGCGCCCCGGCGCGGCCCTGCAATTGCAGCACCATCTCATACAGCATGCGGATGCCGCTCGCGCCGATCGGGTGTCCGAAGCATTTCAACCCACCGTCGATCTGGCACGGAATCTTGCCGTCGGCGTCGAACCTGCCGTCGAGCACATCGCGCACCGCGCCGCCGTCGTCGGAAAGGCCCAGGTCTTCCATCGTCACCAGCTCCGTGATCGAAAAACAATCGTGCACCTCGGTCATGCTGATCTGCTCGCGCGGGCGCGTGATGCCGGCCTCGGCGTAGGCGCGCTTCGCGGCGATGCGCGCCGTGTGCACATAGCTGCCGTCCCACTCGCTGCTGTGCATTTCCCAACCGTTGGAGGCCGCGACCTGCAGCGCCTTGAAGGTGACGATGTCGCGCTTGCCCATCGCGCGGGCGATGTCGGGCCGGGTCACGATCACCGCCGCCGCGCCGTCGGAGACGCCGGCGCAGTCGTACAGGCCCAGCGGCTCGGCGATGATCGGCGCCTTCAACACCTGCTCCTCGGTGACGGCGGTTTGGAAGTGCGCCTTCGGGTTCTTCGCCCCGTTCGCGTGGCTCTTTACCGAGACGCGTGCGATCGCGCGCTTCAGCAGCTTCGCATCCACCCCATGCTTGGCGCGGTACGCACTCGCGAGCTGCGCGAAGTTGGCCGGCGCCACCGCGTTCGGATACCACTGCGGGATGTAGGTGCCGATCGTCGCGGTGGGCAGGCCACCGTAGCCGGCGTCCTTGAGCTTCTCGACGCCCAGCGCGAGCGCGATGTCGCACGCGCCCGCGGCGACCGCGTAGACCGCGGCGCGCACCGCTTCCGAGCCGCCGGCGCAGAAGTTCTCGACGCGCGTGACGCCGTTGTTGGGCAGGCGCAGCGCGATGCTCATCGGCGTGCCGGCGCGGCCGGTGCACACGTCGTCGATGTGGGTGCTGAACCAGGGGGCGTCGAGCTGCTCGGGAGAGATGCCGGGATCAG
>JANOLA010000487.1:0-2113 GCA_031419535.1 Burkholderiales bacterium
TGGCGCGTGCGCCCAGCCGCAAGACGGCGATGGCTTCGTTTTTCGCGTCGCTGCTGCAGCTCAGTTTGCTGCTGGGTGCGGCAAGCATCGACGGGTTGATGCGTTGATGCGCTGCGCTCGTCACCTGCACGCCGCTTGACAGGGCCGTGTCAAATGTCGCCGCTTCACGCGCCATCGCCGAACAGCGCTCTCGGGCACGGGGCGCTCTCGATGAAGTTGCTTGCGGCGGTTCTGCTGGTGATTCTGTTCGCGCTGCTGGCGTTATGGGCGCTTCCTGTGTTCGGCGCGCGCCCGCCTCCCGTCGCAACGCCTCCCGGCCAAGCACCCGTCGTCGCTGCCGAGACCTTGCCCGACGATCCGCCCCCGCCCGCGCTTGACGCCAAACAGGCGCTGCGCGACAGCCAGGGCGCGATTGGCCGGCAACTCGCCGACCATGTGTTGCTCGATCGCCAGGGCCGGCCGGTGCGGCTGTCGAGCTACCGCGGCAAGCCGCTGCTCGTGAGTTTCATCTACACCGGCTGCTTTCAGGTCTGCCCGACGAGCACGCGTTCGCTGCAAGAGTCGTTGCAGACACTGCGCAAGACATTTCGCGCCGAGCACTTCAACGTGGTCAGCGTCGGCTTCAACCAGCCGGCCGATTCGCCCCAGGCAATGCGTGCGTTCGCCGCGCAGCACCGCATCATTGATCCGAACTGGGAGTTCCTCAGCCCGGCGCCGGCAGGCGTGGACTCACTGATGCGCGACTTCGGTTTCAGCATTCTGGCCACCCCGGCGGGATTCGACCACCTGCTCGGCGTGACCGTCGTCGATGCCAGAGGCCGCGTTTACGCCCAGGTGTACGGAGAACGATTGAGCCCCGACCAACTCGGCGAGCCTCTGCGTCTGCTGCTGCGCGGCGCACCGATGCCGCGGCAATTGAGCATCACCGAACTCATCGAACGCGTGCGCATCATCTGTACCGTGTACGACCCGAACACCGGCAGCTACCGCTACAACTATGGCCTGATCATCGAGATCGCCGGCGGCGTGACGTTCGTGCTGGCGATGCTGTGGTTCTTTGCGCTCGAGCTGCGCGACCGCTGGCGCACGCGGCGTCGCGCCGCTGAGCCTGCGCTGCCCGCGACCGGCGTCATGCTCTGAGGCGCCGGCGATGGCGCAGACGGGTTCACGTGTGCAAGGCATGCACCCTGCCGGGCGCGCGCACGAAGCGCTGCTCGCGGGCTACCGCAGGCTCGAGCACGGCTTCGACGCTGCATTCGGCGCCGCGCTGAATCCGCTGCGCTACCTCGGCGCAATCGGATTCATGCTGTTCTGGCTGCTCGCGGTGAGCGGCATCTATCTCTACGCCGTGCTCGACACTTCGGCCGCCGGCGCCCATGCGTCAATCGACAGGCTGTCGCGCGAGCCGTGGTACCTGGGCGGGTGGCTACGCAGCGTGCACCGCTATGCGGCCGACGCCTTTGTGATCGTGCTGCTCGCGCATTTGCTGCGCGAGTGGCTGTTCGGCCGCTACCGCGGTTTTCGCCGTTTCTCGTGGTGGACCGGCGTACCGCTGCTGGTGTTTGCGCTGATCGCGGCGGTCGGCGGCTTCTGGCTCAACTGGGACCAACTCGGCCAGTTCTCGGCCACCGCCACCGCCGAGTTGCTCGACTGGCTGCCGCTGTTCGCGACACCGATGACGCGCAACTTCCTGAACAACGCCGCGGTCAGCGATCGCCTCTTTTCGCTGTTCGTGTTCATTCACCTCGGCGCGCCGCTGCTGCTCGTGTTCGGCCTGTGGTTCCACATCCAGCGCATCAGCCGCGCGGTCGTGTTCCCGCCGCGTGGCTTGGCCCTGGGCACTCTTGCGGCGCTCATCGCGCTCGCGTTTGTGCGGCCGGTGCTGAGCCACGCGCCGGCCGATCTGGCCAGCGTGCCTGAGGTGCTGGCCTTGGACTGGCTGCTGCTGTTCATGCATCCGCTCATGTACGCCACGTCGGCCGGCGTGGTGTGGCTGCTGTTCGCGGCAACGCTGGGATTGCTGTTCGCCCTGCCGTTCCTGCCGCAAAGCGCCGCAGCCGTGCCTGTCGCCGTGGTCAACCCGGCCAACTGCAACGGTTGCCGGCGCTGCTTC
>JANOLA010000488.1:0-15274 GCA_031419535.1 Burkholderiales bacterium
TGCGCGAAGTGATGCTGCTCGCGGACCGAGTGAATGAATACGTGGACCAGAACAAGCCGTGGGAACTGGCCAAGCACCCTGACAAGGGCACCGAGCTGCACGACGTGTGTTCGGTCTGCATCGAGGCATTTCGAATTCTGACGATTTACCTCAAGCCGGTGCTGCCTGCGCTGGCCGAACAAGTGGAGGCCTTCCTGCGCGTGCCCCCGCTGGTCTTTGCCGACGCAGCGCGCGGGATTAGTGGGTACAAGGACGGTGGCCACAAGGGCGGTGGCCACACGATCGGCGAGTACAAGCACCTGATGCAGCGCGTCGATCTCAAGCAAGTCGAAGCCCTGTTCGATGCGCCATCGGCCGCACCGGCGTTTCCCGGCGGCGAACCGCTGGCCGCGGAGATCGATGTCGACGCATTCGCGAAGATCGACCTGCGCATCGCGAAGATCGTCAACTGCGAACACGTGGAAGGCTCCGACAAGCTGCTGCGCCTGACGCTCGACGTCGGTGAAGGCCCCGACCCGCAGGGGCGACCGATCCTGCGCAACGTCTTCAGCGGCATCAGTGCAGCGTACCGGCCCGAACAATTGGTCGGCAAGTTCACCGTGATGGTCGCGAACCTCGCGCCGCGCAAGATGAAATTCGGGGTCAGCGAAGGCATGGTGCTCGCCGCGTCGCACGCCGATTCCAGAACGCACCCGGGGCTTTACGTGCTCGAGCCCTGGCCCGGCGTGACGCCGGGACTGCGCGTGCGCTGATCGGGCCGCCCGCGCGGCGCCATGCAACTGCATCGCTTCCGGCCCCGCCTGCGTGACGCCGTCAAGGGCTATGACGCCTCGCGCTTCGCGCGCGACCTCGGCGCCGGGATCACGGTGGGCATCGTCGCGCTGCCGCTGGCGATGGCGTTCGCGATCGCCAGCGGCGTCAAACCCGAAGCGGGCCTGGCCGCCGCGATCATCGGCGGCTTTCTCGTTTCGGCACTGGGCGGCTCGCACGTGCAGATCGGCGGGCCGGCGGGTGCGTTCATCGTCATCGTCTACGGCATCGTCGAGCGCTATGGGCTGGCGAACCTGCTGATCGCCACCGTGCTCGCCGGCGTGCTGCTGTGCCTGCTGGGCCTGTTCAAGCTCGGCGCGCTGGTGCGCTACATCCCGGTGAGCATAGTGATCGGCTTCACCAACGGCATCGCGGTGCTGATCGCGCTTTCGCAGGTGCGCGACATGCTCGGCCTGGCGATTCCGAGGCTGCCGGCCGATTTCTTTTCGCAGATCCACGCCTACGCGACGAACCTCGGCTCGTTCAACGTTCATGCGTTTGCGCTTTGCGCGGTGTGCGTCGCCGGGTTGTTTCTGTGGCCAGCGCTGTTCAAACCGGGCTCCGTGTTGCCAGGCGCCATGCGCGAGGCGCGGGCGATCAAAATCGCGTCACGCATGCCCGGGCCCGTGATCGCCCTGGTCACGCTGAGCTTCGCCGCGGCGTGGTTGCAATGGCCGGTTGAAACGATCGGCACGCGCTTTGGCGGCATCCCGCAGGCGCTGCCGGCGTTCGCGCTGCCCGACTTTTCGTGGGACACCGCCAAGCTGCTCGTGATCCCGACGATCACGATCGCGCTGCTCGGCGCCATCGAATCGCTGCTGTGCGCGCGCATCGCCGACAACATGGCGGAGCTGCCTCGCCACGACCCGAACCAGGAATTGATCGGTCAAGGAATTGCCAACATCGTCGTGCCGTTCTTCGGCGGCCTTCCGGTCACCGGCACCGTGGCGCGCACCGCAACCAACGTGCGCGCAGGCGCGGCGAGCCCGGTGGCGGGCATGCTGCACGCAGCGTTGCTGCTGTTCGTCGTGCTCGCCGCGGCGCCGCTGGCGATGCACGTGCCTTTGGCGGTGCTCGCCGGCATCTTGCTGTTCACCGCGTGGAACATGGGCGAGTGGCACGAGTTCGCGCGGCTGCGCCACTTCAGCGCCGGGCACCGCACCATCATGCTCGGCACGTTCGCGCTGACGGTGATGATCGACCTGACGGTCGCCGTGGAAGTGGGCCTGGTGCTGGCGTGCGTGTTCTTCATCTACCGCATGAGCACGCTGTTTCGCGTGCAGCCATTTGCCGCGGGCGAGCTGCCGCCCGGCGTGCAGGTGTTCGAGCTGTTCGGCTCTCTGTTCTTCGGCGCGGTCGCGAAGATCGAGGAACTGCCCGCGTTGCTGCCGCAGGGCACACGCGCCGTCGTGCTCGAGATGAACCGGCTGATCTCGATGGACGCGTCGGGGCTGGACGCCCTGCAGCAATTGCATCGCACGCTGCAACGCCAGGGCATCGCGCTCGTGCTCGCCAATGTGACGGAGCAGCCGCTCGCGCTGATTCACCGCTCGGGCTTCGACGCGATCCTCGGCGAAGACGCGATCGTGCCGTCGGTCGTTCACGCGTTGCTGGCACAGTATCGGGATTGACGGCAAGCTTTCGGAGAGACCCTATGCACCCTCTCGCCAAACACGGCCACACCTGGTACCACAAGCGTCTCGCACTTCCGGGCCCTCTGCCGCGCGTCGCGATCGACACCGATGCGGCGAACGAGATCGACGATCAGTTCGCGCTCGCCTGGGCCTTGTTGTCGCCGTGCCAACTGCGCCTGGAAGCGGTGTACGCGGCGCCGTTCTCCTTCGATCATCTGCGGCGCGAGTGGATTCAAGCCCGCAACGCGCGCGACAACCCCGGAGCCGCATCGCACGCCGATCTGGAACTGCTGCACCAGCACGGCGCGCGCCTGGCTCACGCGCAGCAGAAGGGCTGGGTGCTGGAGACGCTGGCCCTGGCCCCGTTCAACCCGCCCGACGTGGGCATGGAGCGCAGCCACCAGGAAATCCTCACCGTCTTCGACAAATGCGGCGTCGACCCAGGCTCGCGCGTGTTTCGCGGTTCGACGGGCTATCTGCAAACGCTGCACGCTCCATTGCGGAGCAGCGCTGCGGAACACCTGGTGCACCTGGCGATGGCGGGCACTAGCGACGACCCGCTCTATGTCGTCGCGCTGGGCTGCCTGACGAACGTCGCGAGCGCGCTGCTGATCGCGCCCGAGATCGCCGAGCGCATCGTGATCGTCTGGACCGCCGGCTACCCTTCGCACGCGCCGCAGCCGAACTTCGCGTTCAACCTCGAGCAGGACATGCTCGCGACGAACGTCGTGCTCGACAGCGGCGTGCCGCATGTCTACCTGCCGGGCTACCACGTCGGCGCGCAGTTGCGCCTCAGCTACCCCGAGGTGGAGAAATACATCGCCGGCCGCGGCGCGATCGGCGAGTACCTGCACCACCTGTACACGCACAACCCGCTGTGGGAGCTGTTCGGCATCGACAGCCTGTACGCGCACAGCTGGGTCATCTGGGACATCATCACGCTCGCATGGCTGATGAATCCAGCGTGGGTGCCGAGCGAACTCACACCCACACCGCTGCTCGGCGCGGACCGGCGCTGGCGCATCGATCCGGCGCGGCACCCGCAGAGGGAGGCCTATGCGGTGCAGCGCGATCCGATCTTCGCGGATTTGTTTCGCAAGCTCGAGGCGGCGGCTCCAATACGACCAGCGCGGTGACGTCCGCGCGGCAGGGCGGTGGCGGTGCCCCCGTTCTCCGGCCCACGCTCGCGGGGCACCACGGCCGACCGCAAAGGCCGGTTTCATCAACACCGCCGGTGCCTTGGCAGCGCTCGGTGCCCACCGCGAATGGGTCCTGCGCCCGGGGGCACCACCACCGCCCTGTGCAACCGAGGTGGCATGCTTGCATGCGTCACCACGGGCGTATATTCATCCTCGCCGATTTGTGCAGACATCGCCCCTCACGGCCGAATGCCCATGAACGCAATCCCGACGGTCCAAGTTGAGAACGATCGAGTCATCGTCACGAAGTGGCGCTTTGCTCCACGCGCCGACACAGGCGATCACGTTCACGCACACGACTACGTCGTAGTGCCACTGACGACCGGCAAACTCAGATTGGTTGAGCCGACTGGAATCCGAGATGTTGAATTGACCGCTGGCGGTTCGTACGCTCGCCTTACAGGCGTAGCCCACAACGTCATCAACATCAATGACTATGAGTTCTCGTTCGTCGAGATCGAACTCAAGTAACGAGTACAGGGCGACATCTTCGTCGAGCTGACCTCGCCCCCGCGCCGCTACCGAAACTCCCGCTCCAGCGCAACGAACTCCGCGTCCACTTCAGCGATCACATAGGCCGACAGGTAGCAGTCGACGCGTTCGCGCACGTGGCGCACCAGCGTGTCGGCGCTTTGTTGTTGCGACCAGTCTTCGCCGTCGCCGCCCGGCACCGCGTCGCGCCCCGAGAGTGCGCGCCACTTCGCGCACCAGCTCAGCGCCCACAGCCACATCGCGGCGCGCAGCGGCACGAACCAGGGGCGCCAGGCGGCGGCACCTTCGAAGTGGCGTGACCAGGTGTCGTGGGCGCCCATCACCTGCGGCACGCTGAGCTCGGCGTAGCTCGCCACATCCCAGGTGGTCGAGGTGTAGAGAGTTGCGTGCGCCAGATCCAGCGGCGGCTCGCCGTAGCGCGCTTTTTCCAGGTCGACGAGCACCGCGCGGCCGTCGTCGCGCAGCAAGAAGTTGCCGGGGTGCGCGTCGAACGAGATCAGGCGGCGCTGCGGCAGCTCTAACTTGTCCATCGCTGCGTCGAGCCGCGCGAATGCCGCGGCTATCGCCTGCCGGCTGCGCGCCTCGAGCGGTACGGACTCCAGATGCACCGCCTGCGCGTCGATCTCGGCGCGCAAGGCGCGCAGCGAATCCGCGGGGTCGCGCAGCGGCGCGCGCTGCGCCCTTGGCGGCAGCGGCAGCGAGTGGATCGCCGCCAGCGCCTTCGCGATCGCGGGCAGGTCACCCGGCAGGCGCACTGCGCGGCCGCGGATTTCTTCGACGAGCAGGCCACCGCGCGGCAACGCCTGCGTCGGCGGCAACAGCGCGTGCAGCGTGGGCGCGTGGCCGCTCGCGCCGGCGCGCGCAAAGCACGCGGCCTGGTAGTCGAGGTTCGCCTGCGCGCTCAGCCCCATCTGGCTCTGCTTGGGCAGGCGCGCGATCACTCCCGTGCCCACCAGCCGCACATGGTGGTGCGCCAGGCCCTTGTCGGCCATCGCCTGCAGGTGCACGCCGGCGACTTCGGGGCAGGCCTCGCGCAGGCTGGCGCGCAAGGCGTCGATCAGCCCCGCGTGCGTGTCGTGCGGCTTCGCGCCGGGGTCGCTTGGCGGGGCGGCGTCGCGTGGGTCCGTCATGGCGAGGGTGTGAGTTGCAGGATGCGCCCTCCGGCTGCATGCGCGTCGGCCGCGTCGTGCGTCACCATCAGCGTGGGCAGGCCGAAGGCGCGTGCGTGGCGGAACACGAAGTCGCGGAAGTCGTCGCGCAGTTGCGCGTCGAGCTTGTTGAACGGCTCGTCGAGCAGCAGCGCGCGCGGCGCGGCGAGCAGCGTGCGCATCAGCGCGACACGCGCGCGCTGGCCGCCCGAGAGTGTGGCCGGGTCGCGGTCGGCAAAGCCCGCGAGGCCAGCCTCATCGAGCGCGGCTTCGATGCGCTCGCGCCGCTCAAGGCGCGGCCGCACCGACGCGGGCAGCGCGAAGGCGAGGTTGCCGCCCACCGACAGGTGCGGGAACAGCAGGTCGTCTTGAAACAGGATGCCGAAGCCGCGCCGCTCCGGTGGCAGCGTGCTCACGGCCTCCAGCCCGATGGCTACCCGGCCGCTCGCGCTGAACACCGGGTCGAGCGTGCCGGCCAGAAAGTTCAGCAGCGTCGACTTGCCGCAGCCGCTCGGGCCCATCAGCGTCAGGCACTCGCCGGGTTCGATGCTCGCGTCGAGTGGGCCAATCAGGGTGCGGCCGTGCAACTCAACGTGCACGCAGCTCAGCGTCAGCGTGTTCGCTTGGCTCATGTCAATCCACGCCGGCGCGCGTACAGCAGCCGCGGCAGCGACGCGGCGAACAGAAAAGCAGCGATCGGAAACGCCGCTTGCAGCAGCGCCCAGATGCCGATCACGCGGCGGTCGGCGCCGGCCGAGAGCGTGACGGCTTCGGTGGTCAGCGTCGCGACGCGTCCGCTGCCGGCAAACAGCGTCGGCAAGTACAAGCCAACGCTGACCGCGAACGCGACCGCGCAGGCAATCAAGGTGGGTTTGAGCAGGATCGGCAGCTTGATGCGCCAGAACACCCGCGCGTGCGACGCCCCCAGGCTCAGCGCGGTGCGCGCGTAGCGCGAATCGAACGCACGCCACGGGTCGGCGAGCGACAGGAACAGGTAGGGCAGCACAAAGATCAGGTGCGCCCAGACCACGGCGGCGAGCGTCGCGTCCAGGCCGAAGCGGATCAACAGTACCTGCGCGCCGAACAGGAACGCGACCTGCGGCACGAGCAGCGGAATGTAGAGCAATGCCAGGCTGCGTGTGCGGCTTTGGCTGCGTCGTTCTCGCCTTGGCTGGCCTGCGCCGTGGGTCTCGTTTTCGAGGCAGGCCAGCGTCAGCACGAGCGCGATGGCGGTCGCGGCCAGGCCGACCCACAGCGTGTTCAGCGCGGGCTGCTGCAAGTCACCGAGCTGGCGCTGCCAGTTCGACAGCGTGAACGCCGGCGGCAGGCTTTCGGGGAAGCGCCAGCGCGACGCGAACGACCAGACCGCCATGCCGAGCATGGAGAGCACGGCCGATGCGAACAGCAGCGCTCCCGTGCCGGCCGCGAGCATCGCGGTCGTCGCCGCGCCCACCCCGCCGCGCGCGCCGCGCGTGACCCAGTGCTGCCCTGCGCGCGCGGTCATGCGTTCGAGCGCGATCCACGCAGCGATCGACGCCGCCACCAACGCCAGCAACAGCGTCGCCGCCGCGGCCGCCTGGAAATACAGTTTCACATCGGGGTCGCCGAACCAGCGCACGGCGAGCACCGCGAGCGTCGGCGGATTGCCCGGCCCGAGGATGATCGCCACATCCACGACCGACAGCGAAAACGCCAGCACCGCGAGGATCGGCAGGCGCATCTGCGCATAGAGCTGCGGCAGCAGCACCTTGAAGAAAACAACGCCGGGCCCATAGCCGAGCGCGCGCGCCGCGGCGCTGTGCGCCTGCGCCGGCACTTGATTCAGCGCGCCGAGCAACATCAGCATCAGGTACGGCACTTCCTTGAGCAGCAGGCACGCGACGATCGCGGCGCCCGACGCGTGGCCGACCGTGCCCACGTCGGGCGGCAGCGCCCAGCCGGTGAGCCCCGGCGAAACGAGGCGCACCAACCAGCCCGATGGCGCGATCAGGAAGGCAAAGCCGATCGCGAGTGCCGAATGCGGCATCGCGAGCAGCGGCGACAACCACTGCCCGAGGCGCCGCACCAGCGGCCGGTGCACGAGCACCGCGCCGAGCCCGAACGTGATCGCCACGGCAAGCAGCGTCGCGAGCCAGCCGGTGATGAGCGTGAGCTGAAGGCTCGTCGCGAAGCCGGGAAAGCGCAGCAACTCGCGCCAGCCGTCCAGGTTGAGCGAGTCGCCACCGATCGCGGGCAACACGCCGAACGCAGGCAGCAGCGTGCCGATGAGTCCGGCCCCGATCGGCCCCGCGAACGCGGCGATCGTCAGCAGCGGCGCGTGGCGCAGCAGGCTCATCGGGCCCTCACCCCGACCCTGTCCCGCGCGCGGGAGAGGGAGAGGGAGTTGAGTTACTCCCTTTCCCTTCGGGAGGGAGTTCTGAGTTACTCCCTCTCCCTTCGGAAGAGCGGGATTTGCTCCCTCTCCCTGCGGGAGAGGGTCGGGGTGAGGGCAAGGGCTGGCATGGCATGAGCGCGCTGCAAACGGTTTCAATGGCTGTAGCGACGCTGCCATTCGGCCGTGAGCCGCGTCATCCACGACGCATGCGGCTCCAACTGCGGCTTGCCCAGGTCCACCGCGCTCGGCAGCGCAGGATGCGGCGTGAGCGCGTCGAAGAGTGCGCGCTGCGCGGGCGAGAGCTTGGCCGCGTCGAGCACGTTCACGCTGCCGATCTGCTTGATGTCTTGCGCGCGCGCCTGAGTCGCCGGCTCGAGCAGAAAGTTGGCGAGCAACATCGCCCCTTCCTTGGCGCGCGAGTTGTACGGGATCGCGACGAAGCTCGTGTTGCCGATGCTGCCCTTGCTCAAGGTGAAGCTGCGCGCGCTCTCGGGCAGTTTGCCCGACAGCACCGACACCGCCGCTTCGGCCGGCGTGAAGCTCAGCGTGATGTCGATTTCGCCGTCGTTCAACAACTGGCGCTGCGCCGCGCCGTTTTCCGGGAACTGCTGGCCCTTGCGCCAGAGCAGCGGGCGCAATGCGTCGTACCACGGCCAGAGCGGCGCCACCGTGCTCGCGAAGGTCTCGTCAGTCGCGGGTTGTTGCAGCACGGAAGCGTCGGGAACCAGTTCGTACAGCGCCTGCTTGAGAAACGTCACGCCGAGAAAGTTGCTCGGGTTCGGGTGCGTCAAGCGCCCTGGGTTGTTGCGCGCCCAGGCCAGCAGCTCTTGGGCCGAGCGCGGCACGTCTTTCGCATCGCGAATGCGCGCGCTGTCGTAGATGAAGACGATTTGCGCCAGGCGCCACGGCACGGCATAGCCGTCGACGGGCGTCGTGAAGTCGACGACGTTGGAGCGCTTGTTCGTCGTGTCGACATAGCGCGAGTTCGGCAGCAGCGGCGTCACCGGCCCGTGCAGCAGGCCTTGGCTTTTCATCGCCAGGAAGTTCGGGCCGTTGATCCAGATCAAGTCCACCGTGCCGTCGCTGTGGCGCCCGGCGGTTTTTTCGGCGATCACGCGCGTCACCGCTTCGGCCGTGTCCTTGAGCCTCACATGCACCACGTTCACGCCGTGGCGCGCCTTCAATTCGCTGCCGGCCCAGGCGATGAATTCATTCGTCTTCTCGTCGCCTGCCCAGGCGTTGAAGTAGACCGTCTGGCCTTTCGCCGTGGCAACCAGCTGCTCCCATTCGTTGCTGCTCTGCGCTTGTGACGGGGTCGCGAAGAGCGACATCGCAAGCGCCAGAAGTGATCGCAGTGCTCCAAGTGCGCGCAGCATCGGCATCTGATTCCTCTCCTTAGGGGTTTTGTTCGAACCGATGATGTTACGGGCTGCCCCGTTCGCGCGCCCGCCTGTGGGCATCCCGGTGAAGTCGCTTGGATGGCGGCCGTTCTTACAGCCAGTTCGGTGGCAAGTGCAGCAGATCGGCGGGTTCGTCGATGTCGGCCAGCGGCGCCAGTTCGGCGTGGCTGAGGCCTTGCCGCGCCAGACGCTCGCGGGTGCGTTGCATCAGCTGCGGCGTGCTCCACGGCATGGCGTTGAAGATGTCGGGCAGCGCGCCGGGCGCGAACCCGCGCATCGAGCTGCGCAAGCCGATCAGCGCGTAGCCGCCGTCGAGCGCTGGAACGAAGACCGCGTCGTGTGCGTCAAGCGCCGAGGCGGCGGCTTGCAGCACAGCAACATCGAGCGCGGGCGCGTCGGTACCGAGCAGCAGCACCTTGTCGTGGTCCAGCAGGCCACGCTCGAGCGCACGCGCCATGCGCTGGCCCAGGTCGCCCTCGCCTTGATCGCTGAGGCTCAGGCCGGGCGATGCCGCGAATTCACTGAAGCCGGGATGGCGCGAGTCGGGTGCGCAGCACAATTCGACCGGCAGCCAGTAAGCGTCTTCGCCTTGCTCCCTCTCCCTCTGGGAGAGGGCTGGGGTGAGGGCTGGGGTGAGGGCCGGCAGCCGCACCGCGAGCGCCTGCTGCACCGCGTGCCTCAACATGCGCTGCGCCAATTCAGCCGCGCCCTGCGCGCCCAATGCCGGAATCAGCCGCGTCTTCGCAAAGCCCGCGACCGGCGCCTTCGCGAAAACGATGACCAGGCAAGCTGCGCTCACCGGTACGCCTTCGCCAGCCGCTCCGGGCTCACACCGATCCAGTACAAAAAGCGCAGCCGCCACATCAAGCACATCGTGCGCCAGACTCCACGGGTTTCCCAGCGCCGGCCGGACGTGAGCACGCGCTGCCGCAGGCACGCCGGGTGGCCGTGCTGGCGCAAGCGTTTGCACAGTTCAATGTCTTCCATCAGCGGCTGGTCCGGAAAGCCACCGAACGCATTGAACAGATCGCGCCGCACAAAAATCGCCTGATCGCCGGTGGCGATGCCGGTCTGGCGCGAGCGCCAGTTCATCAGCGCCGCGATCACCGGGAACAGCCTCGATCGGCCCTCGATCGCCACGTCGAACCGCCCCCAGGCGTGGCCCTGCGCCACGGCGCCGCGCACGAACTTCATCGCGCCATTGGGCAGCTGGGTGTCGGCGTGCAGGAACAGCAGCACCGAGCCGCTGGATCGCGCCGCGCCGAAATTCATCTGCCGCGCGCGGCCCCGGGGCCCAAGCAGCACCTGATCCGCCAGGCCGGCGCAGAGCTCGCGCGTCGCATCGCTGCTGCCACCGTCGACGACGATCACCTCGGCTCCGGCCGCGCGCAACGTCGCCAAGTCTTGCAGCGCCGCGACGATGCGCGGCGCTTCATTCAGCACCGGAACGACGAGCGACAGGCGCACGCGGCGCGGCGCCCCCGGATCGGCGCCGTTGGCTGTCACGGCGAGCGCGAGCCCTTGCCGTTCAGGTTGATCGTCTTGCACGGCGAGCTCTCGGGTGCACGCTGCGCGTCGCAACTTGCGATCGCGCCGGACATCGCGTCTTCGGGCGACGCCGCGCCGAGCTTCATTCCCCAGGCGCCGCTGGAAGACAGCGCGAACGCCTTGTGCACAGGGGCTTGCGCGTATTCGCCGGTGAACGCGGCGCGCGCGGCGGGCACGGCGTCGTTGTCGGCCGCGGTCATCGAGGGCCGGGCGGATGGTGCCGGCGCATCGGTCGTGCCGAATCCCGATTCGTCCTCGCTGCTCACTTGCTCGGTCTCGTCGGACTCGGCGGATTGCATATAGGTCCACGCACTCGAGAAGGCAAATCCGCCACACAGCACCGCCGCGAGCATCGACAAGCCGAAGAAGCGCCAACTTCCGTCGGGCGGTGGTTCGCCGTAGTCGTTGTCGTCTTTCGTGCCGGGCCAGAACGACAGGATCAAGCCCACGCCGGCATTCAGGGACGGCACGCCCATTGTCAGGCTCCACCAGCCGCTGCGGTCGAGGTCATGCAGGCGCAGAATGCTCCAGCGAACGGAGAGGAACAGCGCCACCACCGCCGCCAAGCCGAACAAGACAAACCTGGGGGTGCTGGGCTGTTTCAAGGCAAAAGCCAGCAGCAAGAACAGCGGCGACAACAGAATGACGCTCGCCGACGCATAGGTCAATCGCCCCATGCGGCCGGAAAAGCCAAAGCCCCAGATCGGCGGCGAGTCGCCCGGCACCGCCAGGCTCGCTGCCGCCGCCGGGCGCACGCCGCGGCGTGCATCGCGCTCGGCTTGGCGCGCCTCGCGCGCGGCCTGCTCGGCCTCGATCTTGGCCGCGATGCCCATCGGCATGTTGGTCGCGCAAGAGCGGCACAGCTCGGCCTTGGGCTGGCGCTCGCCGCAATTCGGGCAGACGATTTCAGCGTCGCCGACCGGCGTGCCGGATGTCGCGGCCACACTCGGGAAGACTGGCGCTGCCGGTACGCTCTGCACGCTTGGTGCACTCGGCGCGCTCGATGCACTTGCGCTCGCTGCGCCCGGTGCACTCGGTGCGCTTGGCGCGGCGCCCGCATCGGCAATCGGCTCGATGTGCAAACGCGCTCCGGCCTTCGCGAACCGGGCCACATAGCGCTGTGCATCCTCCGGCTCGATCGATCGCTTCAGCACGATGCGCGACCCGGAAAAGAGCCTTGTGGCTTTGGCGTCGTCCAGCCCGAGCCATTGCCCCAATTGGCGCGCGACTTCGCCGCGCTCGAAGCCGTCGAGCAGTTCACCGATGAACACCAGTTGCACGGGAGTCGCCATGGATTTCCTCAATGTCGGCCGGCGCGGCGCGTTCCGCATTATTCCCAACGCCGCGCAGCTGCTTCAGGCCGCCTGCTGCAACGCTTTCTCGATGCGGCCGCGCGCGACTCGCGTGCGCGGCACCGGCATCTCGAACCAACCGCGCACGTCCTGATCCAGGCCGATGCCGTGCATGTAGTTGTAGAGCGCTTTTTTCAGCGCGACACCCAGCGGATCGTGGTCCACGCCGGTCGCATCGACGAAGCCGACATCATTCTTCGCGAACGACACCGGCGGCAGCGGCAGCAGGCTCACGCCATACGCCGCCGGGTCGCGCCCCACCGGAGAATGCACGGTGCACGCGAAGCGGTGAAAAAAACCCGACTGGATGCAGCCGGCTTCGAACAACTGGCGCACGAGCTCGAGCGCATCCACCGTGTCTTGCACCGTCTGCGTGGGAAATCCATACATCAGGTAGGCGTGCACCAGGATGCCGGCATCGCTGAAGGCACGCGTGACGCGTGCCACCTGGTCCACCGTGACGCCTTTCTTCATGAGCGCGAGCAAGCGGTCGGACGCGACTTCGAGCCCGCCGGAAATCGCGATGCAGCCGCTGTCGGCCAACTGCCGGCAGAGCAGCGCGTCGAACGACTTTTCGAAGCGGATGTTGCCCCACCACGTGACCGCGCTGCGCCGGCGCAGCAGCTCGAGGGCGAGCGCCTTCAAGGCCTTCGGCGGCGCCGCTTCATCGACGAAGTGAAAACCGCTCTGCCCGGTCTCGTTGACGATGGCTTCGATGCGATCCACCAGCGTCGCCGCGTTCGCGGTTTCGTAGCGCGAGATGTAGTCCAGGCTCACGTCGCAGAAGCTGCACTTCTTCCAGTAGCAGCCCTGCGCGACGGTGAGCTTGTTCCAGCGCCCGTCGGACCACAGGCGGTGCATCGGATTGAGCATGTCGAGCAGCGACAGATAGCGGTCGAGTGGCAGCCCGTCCCAGGTGGGCGTGCCGACTTCGGCGAACGGCACGTCGGGCTCGACCAGATTGACGTAGCGCACCTGGCCGCTCTCGGGCTCGCGCAGATACGTGCGCACGAGCCGGCTGCGCGAACGCTGGCCCGCCAGATGGTCGAGCAAGGCGAGCAGCGGGCGCTCGCCGGCGTCGAGCGTGACGTAATCGAAATAGTCGAACACGCGCGCTTCGCTCAGCTCGCGCAGTTCCGTGTTGACGAAGCCGCCGCCGAGCGCGGTGACGATGGCGGGGTCGAACGCCTTGATCGCCTGCGCGATGCGAAACGCCGAATAGACGGCGCCGGGAAACGGCACCGACAGCAGCACCAGCTTCGGCCGGTGGCGCCTCAGCGCATCGAGCGTCAACCCGCGCAACGTGGTGTCGATCAGGTTCGGCGGCGCCGCGAGCGCCATCGCGAGCGGCTCGAACGTCGGCTGGCTTTGCGCCAGCTGCTCGGCGTAACGCACGAATTCGAAGCGCGAATCGACCGCGTCGCGCAGCACGTCGGCGATGTCGTTCAGGTAGAGCGTCGCGATGTGGCGCGCGCGGTCGTGCGTGCCCAGCGCACCGAAAGCCCAGGCGAGCGCGTCGCCACCGTCGGGGTCGACGTATTCGTTAAGCGCGGCGAAGCGCGGCCCTTCGGGCAGGAAGTTGCGGCCCGCGATGCGGTGCATCAGCGTCGCATCGCGCCCTTGCAGAAAAGCGATCGTCGGGTCGATGGTCTGCGCGTAGCGCTCGAACTCGCGCTCGAAGGCCGCCACGGGCGGTGTGCGCGGCGCGATCGGCAGCGCGGCGACCACTTCGCGCAGCGCGAGCAGGCCCGCGCGCGACAGCAGCTTCAGAATCAGCGCCAGCGCCAAGTCCTCCTGCACCGCGTGCACGCCGCGCGAGCGCAGAAAGCCCGTGAGGTAGGCGGTGGAAGGGTAAGGCGTGTTGAGCTGCGTCATCGGCGGGATGACGGACAGCACGCGCAAAGCGGGAGCGGGCATGGGCGTGGGCACGGGGACCGATTGTCGGTGTCGAACGTGTGTGCCGAACGTCGGTGCCGAACGTCGGTGCCGCCGTGGACCGGGCGACCGTGAGTGCTCCTTGAAAAATGCAGGTATCGTGTCGCGCTTTCCGCTGCGCCCCTCGAACCTGCAACCTATGAGCAACCCTGCGCCACCCGCGCCGAGCCGCGCCCTGGCTGGCATGTATTCGCTCGACGACTTCGAGATTGCCGCGAAGCGCCACCTGCCCCGGCCCGTCTACGCCTACGTGGCGGGCGGCGCCGAAGCGAATCTCGCGTTCGACGACAACCGCCAGGCGTTTCGCGAACTCGCGCTCGTGCCGCGCGTGCTGCGCAATGTATCGCAGCGTTGCCAGTCCGTCACGCTGCTCGGCCACGAGTACGCGGCGCCGTTCGGCGTGGCGCCGATGGGCATGCTGGCGCTCACCGCGTACCGCGGCGACGTGATCCTCGCGCGCGCCGCGCACCGCGCGAACATCCCCACCGTGATCAGCGGCGCGTCGCTGGTGCGGCTCGAAGAAGTCCTCGACGCCGCGCCCTCCAGCTGGTTCCAGGCCTACCTGCCGGGCGAGCTGCAACGCATCGGCGCGCTGCTGAACCGCGTGGCCGGCGCCGGCGTGAAGACACTGATGCTCACGGTGGACTGCCCCGTGGGAGGCAACCGCGAGAACAACATGCGCGCCGGCTTTTCAACGCCGCTGAAACCGAGCCTGCGCCTCGCGCTCGACGGCGTGCTGCGCCCGGGCTGGCTGGCCAAGACCGTGTTGCCGACGCTGCTGCGCCACGGCATGCCGTACTTCGAGAATGCGTTCGCCGAGCGCGGCGCGCCGATCCTGTCTGCCACCGTGCTGCGCGATTTTTCGAAACGAGACCACTTCGACTGGAGCCACGTCGCGGCGATCCGCAAGATGTGGAAGGGCCCGCTCGTCATCAAGGGCATCCTGAACCCGCTGGATGTGGCCACGGCGCGCGCGCATGGCGCCGACGCGCTGGTCGTTTCGAACCACGGCGGGCGCCAGCTCGACGCGGCGATCACGCCGCTGCGCATCCTGCCCGAGATCGTGGAGCGCGCCGGCGACACACCGGTGTGGCTCGACGGCGGCATCCGCCGCGGCACCGATGTGCTGAAGGCCTTGGCGCTCGGCGCAAGCTTCGTGTTCGTCGGCCGGCCCTTCAACTTTGCCGCGGCGGTGGACGGCGAGACGGGCGTGGCGCACGCGATTCAAATCTTGCGCGAGGAAGTCGACCGCGACATGGCGCTGCTGGGCGTGAACCGCTGCGATGAAGTGGGCGCCGGGCATGTGCGCGACATTCGCGCAGCGTGGCGCATCGGTCCGGGTAGTGCCGCGGCAGTCAGCGCTTGAGTTCGCGCGCGGAGCC
>JANOLA010000489.1:0-3754 GCA_031419535.1 Burkholderiales bacterium
CTGCCGTGCAACCGACCTGAACAACTCAGTTCAAATCAAGCAGCCTTGCCGGAGGGACACGGTCCTGGACGCGGCGCTGCTGTGGGCTCGGTCGCCCAGACTGTTCCTTGGTGTCGCCGCGCTCTATGGCGCGATTGACCGCCGCTCCTCGCCGATCGAACCGGCGTTGCGTTCCCTCGTCACGGTCCGCGTCTCGCAGCTCAATGGCTGCGCCTTCTGCGTCGACCTGAATTCGGCGACGCTGCTGCGGCGCGGCGCCAGCCTCGAGAAGGTCGCAGCACTGGCGTTTTGGCGCGACAGCGGCCTGTTCGACGACCGCGAGCGGGTGGCGCTCGACTACGCCGAAGCGATGACGCTTGCGGGGGCGCGAGTCGATGAGGTGCACATCGGCGCTCTTCGCGAGCATTTCCATGACGACGCGATCGTCGAACTGACCGGACTCATCGCCTTTCAGAACCTCTCGAGCAAGTTCAACGCGGCGCTCGGTGTTCCCGCCCAGGGTTTCTGCGAGCTGCCGAGGCCGGCATCCACAGAAGGAAACACGGGTTATGGGCGGCCCGGATCCGATCCTGAAAGGAACTGACCATGATCGGTACCGTACGGGCTAGGCCGGATGGCCGACCAAGGTGACCAGGCTGCGTGGCGCGACCACCCATGCATCACCCGCTGGGATTTCGCGTTCGTTGCCGGCATCGGCCGCGTCGTTTGGCGGGTCGGCCACCGTGTCGATGGCGATGCACCACACGCCGCCAGCGGGCGGAGTCGGCACAGCGAATTCGGCCTGCGCTGAATCCGCGTTGAACAGCAGACAAAGCGTCGGCTCGGGTCCGCCGATGACACACCCGAGCGCTCTGGCCGGCCCGCCCCAGTCGGGTGCGGTACCGCAGGCGCCGAACCAACGGAGCTGGTCGCCCCGATAGAAGCGCTCGTCGCGTAACACGGGCAGGCGCGTGCGCAACGCGATCACATTGCGCACGAAACGCAGCAGCTCGGCGTTGCTCTGGACGAGCCGCCAGTCGTACCACCAAGTCTCGTTGTCCTGGCAGTACGCATTGTTGTTGCCGCGCTGGCTGCGCGCGAACTCGTCGCCGCCGAGGAGCATCGGCACGCCCCGCGAGAGCAGCAGCGTCGCGAGCATGTTCTTCATCTGACGCAGGCGGGTTGCCTTGATCGCAGCGTCGGCGCTCGGCCCCTCGACACCGTAGTTCGCGCTGTAGTTGTCGGCGGCGCCGTCGCGGTTGCCCTCGCCGTTCGCTTCGTTGTGCTTGCCCTCGTAGCTCACGAGATCGGCGAGCGTGAGGCCGTCGTGGCAGGTGATGAAGTTGATGCTGTTGATCGGCTTCTTGTCGTCGCGCTGGTAGACATCGGCGCTGCCGCAGAGGCGCTGTGCGAGAGCGCCGGCCATGCCGGGATCGCCGTGCCAGAAACGCCGGACGTCGTCGCGAAAGCGCGGGTTCCACTCGCTCCAGCGTTGCCCGGGAAAGCTGCCGACCTGGTAGGCGCCGGCCGAGTCCCACGCCTCGGCGACGAGTTTCGTGTCTCTCAGGACCGGGTCCTCGGCGATCTCCTCCAGCAGTGGCGGATTGGCGAGCAGATTGCCGTCCAGGCCGCGGCCGAGAATCGAGGCGAGATCGAAACGAAAGCCGTCGACCTGCATCTCGGTCGCCCAATAGCGCAGGCAATCGATCACGAAGTCCCGCACCACCGGGCGGTTGCAGTTCAGCGTATTGCCGCAGCCGCTGTAGTTGCGGTAGTAGCGCGGATCCTGTTCGAGCAAGTAGTAGAGCGGGTTGTCCAGTCCACGAAAGGCGAAGGTCGGGCCCAGGTGATTGCCCTCCGCCGTGTGGTTGAACACCACATCGAGGATCACTTCGATCCCGGCGCGGTGCAGCTCGCGCACCATGGTCTTGAACTCGCTCACCTGCGAGCCAGGTTGGGTGGCGTAGCCTTCCTTGGGCGAAAAGAAGCCGATCGTGCTGTAACCCCAGTAGTTCCTGAGCCGTTTCCCGGAAGCCGGATCGGCGCGGGCAATCTCGTTCTCGTTGAACTCGTGCACCGGCATCAACTCGACAGCGGTCACGCCGAGCTCGCGCAGGTAGGGAATCTTCTCCACGAAGCCGGCAAAGACTCCCGGTGCGGCGGCGTTCGCCGATGGCTGTGCGGTGAACCCGAGGACGTGCGCCTCGTAAATGACGGTGTCGGCCCAGGCAGTTTTGGGTCGGCAAACGCCTTGCCAATCGAACCGGCGCGTCGCGAGCAGGCACTTCGGCGCCGGCTCGCCTCGTGCCGCATCGCGCGCTACCGGATCGCTCGGCCGCGCGAGCCGGCCGAAGTCCCAGTGGCGCGTGCCGCCCACAGCACACGCGTAAGGATCGAGCAGGAGTTTGCCGGCGTCGAAGCGCAGCCCTTCTTCCGGTGCGAAACGCCCGCCGACGCAATAGGCGTAGGCCTGCCCGAAGCGCACGCCGTCGACCAGGGCATGCCAGACATCCCCGGTTCGGTGCTGAGCTGGAACGAGATCGATGATGGCGAAAGGCGTTGCACTGTCCGCGTGCTCGAACAGCAACAACTCAACGCGCGTCGCATGCCGGCTGAACAGCGCGAAATTGAAACCATCGCAGCAGTCGTGCACGCCGAGCGGCAGCGGCCGGCCCTCCGACACGCTGACCGAGAATGGACCGGCATCGCGCCCGATGTGATCATCGTGGCAAGGGTGAGGGCGGCCATCGAGAAGAGTGAGCGAATGAGCCATGTTGGACTCCTGGTCAAAGAAGCCGGGTCCTGGTCAATGCCGATGACTCTGGCTACGGCGGAATGGACCGAAGATAACTCGACTCCGAATCTGGACTCCGTACCTGCGTGCAGCGTCCAGTCGGATGCGGCGGCTGCTGGAGCGGGAGCAGTCGTGCGGTCCCTGCTCGATGGCGAGGTTGCCGAGCCGGGGGCCGGGAGGCCCGAAGAAGTCATCGATACCGAGCCTTTCTTCTCTCGCCTCGTCGCCCGGGGACTGAGCGTCGAGTTGGTTCCCGTGACGTTTCGTCGACCTGACAGTTCGTGCGCGGCGCGTGCGAAGGCGAGCGCGCTTCCCTTGCATTGAAGGCGCCCGTGTGGACTCGTCTCTCCATCGGAACCGAGGTTCGAATCAATCAATGAGCACCGCGCACGTGACGTCGGGGCGGTGGCTTACCCGCCCGGCCCGCGCCCGCTTCGATGCCCTGCAGGATGCCGCAGTCCATTGCGGCATGCGGGGAAACGCACTGGGCGCGCAGGGCTTGCAAGGTCTCTTCGAGCGAACGCAGTTCGCGGATCCGCAGCGCAACATGTCCGATGTGTTCGTCGAGCAAGGCATTGACCTCCCCGCAATCCGCCTGCGGTGCGCCCTTGAAGTGCAGCAGCACACGGACCTCGTCGAGCGTCATGTCGAGGTTTCGGCACTGGCGGATGAAGCCGAGTCGATCCGCATGCGCCTTGGTATAGATGCGGTAGTTGCCTTCGGTACGTTCCGGCGTGGACAACAGACCCTCTCGCTCGTAAAAGCGGATCGTCTCGACGGGCGTTCCGCTGGCGTGGGCAAGTTCTCCGATCTTCATGACGCAAGCCTTCGCTCAGGGTTCGCTTGACTCTACACCTACTACCAGTAGTGTCCGGTTGATTGAAACCCCAAAGGCCGCCGAGCCAGTGCTGGTGCGGGTTGTGGTCGTTTGTGGGGTGTCCACGATTTGAATTTCTGAGTCGATTCATGTGCGCGTTTACC
>JANOLA010000490.1:0-22125 GCA_031419535.1 Burkholderiales bacterium
GTAAAGCAAACGCACAAGGACCATTCTCACGCCGCGCTGTAGTTGCAGGCGGCGACCGTCGACAAGCTGCACCGAAGGATCGACGCGCATCCGCAGTGGCAAGACACGAGCTTCGTGCCCGACCTGGCGCTGGCCGGCGGCGAGCGTTTCGAGCTCAGCGAAGACGCCACGCTGCGCGTCATCCACACGCCGGGCCATGCGTCGAACCACCTGTGCTACTTGCTGGAGCAGGAACAGTTGCTGTTCACCGGCGACCATGTGATGCAGTCGTCCACCGTCGTCATCAACCCGCCGGACGGCGACATGCGCGCTTACCTGGTGTCGCTGCACGCCCTGCTCGACGAGCCGCTCGAGTGGTTCGCGCCGGGCCACGGCTTCCTGATGGCGTCGCCGCAGGCGGCGCTGCGTTCGATCATCGCGCACCGCGGCCGGCGCGAAGCGAAACTGCTGGGCGTGTTGCGTGCGTCAGGGCCCGCGCCGATCGAGGCGCTGTTGCCCAAGGTCTACGACGACGTCGCGGCGCGACTGCATCCGATGGCCGAGCGCTCGCTGACGGCGCACCTGTTCAAGCTGCGCGACGAGGCGGTGCTGAGTTGGGAGAACGGTCACTGGGGCTTTCTCGCGCCCGCGCTGCCCCGCGAGCCCTAGGAGCCTGTCGGGCTTTGGGTCGGGCCCGACAGGCTCCTATGCGACCGCCGTGTTCGCGCTGCGCCGCGCCGCGCTGAAGTCATCGCTCGTCGCGCCTCGCTGCAAGCGCCGCCAGTACTCCCCGGCACGCTCCACCCACTCCAGGTAGTGCGGGTCCGTTTCCGAATAAAACGGCATGCCCCGAGCGACGAAGTCTTGAATCGCTTGCGCGAGCCGCGCATTCGGCGCGGGCGTGGCGCGAGCCAGCAGGCATTCGAGATCGTGCAGGGCCGCCACTCGTTGCATCGGGTCGGCCGCGAGCAATCGATGGCGAAGGTTCGAGCCATCGGTGCTGTCGATCTGCGCACTCTGTTCAGCCATTGAGGTTTCCACACCGTGAGTCCATGACTCATGCAGTTTCGGCACTGCGCCGCTCAAGGTGAGCCGGGGCAGCGCCGCCAAGCGCCAGGCGGCGTGGCGTTTCGCACGGCACGTCCGGGCGGGCCATGTGTCGGCGACGGCGAGCGACCCCCAACGAACAGTTACTTCGGTGCGCGGCAAACGCAGCGCCGTTCGGCACGGTCCATGCGTGCGTGACGCAGTCCTCGCGAGGCCTGTCGCAGGCGACACGCGGTGCGTGCGCGCGCGCGAAACCCGCCCCGGTGCGCGCCGCGCTGCGCTAGCATGAATCGGTGCTCGCGACGAGGTCATGAACATCGCCAGATTGCATTGCAGATTCGGAATCGGTTGCTTGTTCGCTTCGCTGTTCTTTGGCGCGATTGGGAACGCGACCGCGCAGGATTTCTCGGTCGCGCTGGCGACGCCGCTGAAAACGCTGGACCCGCACGAACGCAATGCGGCCGGCAACAACAGCGTCATCGACCATCTGTTCGACACGCTGATCGCGCGCGATGCACGCGAGGCTTTGCGTCCGGCGCTGGCCGAGTCGTGGACGGCGCGTGATCCGACGACCTGGGAGTTCAAACTGCGCCGCGGCGTGCTGTGGCACGACGGAACGCCCTGCACCGCCGACGACGTGATCGCGTCGCTGAACCGCGCCTCGGCGCTGCCTGACGGCGCAATGTCGTTCGGCCAGTTCACGCGCCGCATCGAGTCGGTCGGCCAGGTCGACAAGCACACCTTGCGCATCAAGACCCGCCACCCCTATCCGCTGCTGCCGCACGACCTGGCGTCGCTGCGCATCGTCCAGGCTTCAGCGGCGGACGGCGGCGCGTGGCACATCGGCACCGGCCCGTACCGATTGAAGGAGTTCGTCGCCGGCAAGCAGGTGCTGCTGGAGCGCAACGACCGCTACTGGGGCAACAAGCCGGCGTGGCAGACGCTGAAATTGCGCTTCATCGCCAATGCCGCGCAGCGCCAGACTGCGCTGCTGGCCGGCGAGGTGCAGATGAGCGAGGACGTCGGCCCCGACCAGTTGACGCGTCTGGCCAAAGAGCCCAAGGTGAGCCTGGTCTCGGCCGTGACGAACCGGCTGATTTATTTGCACATGGACAGCGCGCGCGCGGTGTCGCCGCATGTCAAGTCGAAAGACGGCAAGGTGCTGCCGAACAACCCGCTGCAAGACGCCAACGTGCGCCGCGCGATGTCTCTCGCGCTCGACCGCAACGCGTTGGTCCAGCGCCTCCTCGCGGGGCGAGCGATGCCCGCCGGGCAACTGCTGCCCCAGGATCGCGGCGGAACCAGCCCAGGCTTGAGCGTACCGGCACAGGATCTCGAGACCGCGAAGCGCCTGCTCGCCGGTGCCGGTTATCCGAACGGCTTTGCCATCGTGCTGCACACGCCGCAAGACCGCTACATGCAGGACGTACCCACCGCGCACGGCGTGGCAGCAATGCTGGCGCGGGTGGGGATTCGGGTGCGCGTCGAGGCCTTGCCGGCGAGGCTGTTCTTCTCGCGCCTGGACAAGCTCGACTACTCGTTCTATCTGGCCGGCTGGAGCACGCAGACCGGCGAGGCGAGTTCGCCGCTGCGCGCCCTCATTGGCACGCACGACGCGCGCACCGGCATGGGCCAGGCGAATCGCGGCCGCTTTTCCAACCCGAACGTCGACGCCTTGATTCGCAGCGCGATGACCACCGCCGACGAAACCCAGCGCAACACCTTGCTGGCGCGCGCCACCGACACGGCCATCGGCGAAAAGCAGGCGCTGATTCCGTTGCACCACGAAATGTCGACCTGGGCGCTGCGCAAGGGCCTGGAGTTCACGGGTCGCTCCGACCAGTCGACCTACGCCTTCGAAGTGCGCGCGGCGCAGCCCTGATTCCCGCGGCTTGGCCGACGGGTTCGCCCGATTTCACAAGCGCGCTCCAGCCGGGTATTCTTCGCGCATGGCGCGCACCCTGCATGCGATCAGCGCGACGGGCAAGCCGGTCACCTACCGCGACCGCAAGCGCGCCTGGTGGGCGTTGTCGGTGGTGTTTCCGCTGCTCCCCTTCATCGGCATCGCGGCGCATGCGGCGAGCGGATGGCCGATCGCGCTGACGCTGCCGCTGCTCATCAACTACGGCCTGCTGCCGCTGCTCGACGCGCTGATCGGCGAAGACACGAACAACCCTCCCGAAGAGGTGATGCCGCAGCTCGAAGCCGACACCTACTACCGCTGGTTGACCTGGGCCGCGGTACCGCTGCACTTCGTCGCGCTGATCGGCTGCGCCTGGTGGGTCGGCACGCAGGCCATGCCGTGGTGGGCGCTGGCCGTGCTCGGCTATGTGGCCGGCGCCGGATCGGGCTTGGGCATCAACACCGGCCACGAACTCGGGCACAAGGCAACGCGCATCGAACAGTGGCTCGCCAAACTCGTGCTCGCGGTTCCGGCGTATGGCCACTTCACGGTCGAACATGGGCGCGGCCACCACCGCTGGGTTGCGACACCGCACGACCACGCGAGTTCGCGCATGGGCGAGAGCATCTACCGCTTCGCGTGGCGCGAACTGCCGGGCGGAATCCGCCGCGCGTGGGCGATCGAATCGGGCCGCCTCACCGGCCTGGGCTTCTGGCCGTGGAGTCGGCACAACACGATGCTTCAGTCGTACGCGATCACGCTGGTGCTGCAAGGCGGCCTGGTGCTCGCGTGGGGCTGGGTGGTGCTGCCGTTCCTGGCGATCCACAACCTCGTCGCATGGTGGCAACTCACGTCAGCCAACTACGTCGAACATTACGGCCTGCTGCGCGCCGAGGCTCCGAACTCGACGCTGGAGGCGCCGCGCTACGAGACGCCACAGCCTCACCATTCGTGGAACACGAACCACCTGGTCACCAACCTGCTGCTGTTTCACTTGCAGCGCCACTCGGATCACCATGCCTACCCGTCGCGGCGCTACCAGAGCCTGCGCCATTTCGAAGACCTGCCGCAATTGCCGAGCGGCTACTTCGGCATGTTCCCGCTGGCCTACGTGCCGCCGCTGTGGTTTCGGGTGATGGACCCGCGGCTGCTCGCGCTGCCCGGCGTGCGCGGCGACCTGAGCAAGGTCAATCTGGACCCGCGGCTGCGCGCGGCCTGATCGCTCGTAGCGCACTCTTACCGCGGCAACCCCAGCTCACATGCTGCGCCGGTACTGACCACCCACCTCGAACAGTGCGTTCGTGATCTGCCCGAGCGAACACACCCGCACGGCGTCCATCAGCACGTCGAACACATTGCGGTTGTCGATCACGGCCTGCTGCAAGCGGCGCAGCATCGCGGGCGACTCTTTCGCGTGGCGTGCCTGAAAGTCGGCGAGACGCTTCAACTGGGATTGTTTTTCCGCCTCGGTGGAGCGCGCGAGCAGCAGCGCCGTCGGCGCAGCGTCGCCATGGGGGTTGCGGAACGTGTTGACGCCGACGATCGGGTATTCGCCGGTGTGTTTCTGCATTTCGTAATGCATCGACTCTTCCTGAATCTTGCCGCGCTGGTAGCCGGTTTCCATCGCGCCGAGAACGCCGCCGCGCTCGGAGATTTTTTCGAACTCGGCGAGCACCGCCTCTTCCACCAGCTCGGTCAATTCATCGATCACGAAAGCGCCCTGGTTCGGGTTCTCGCATTTCGCCAGACCCCATTCGCGGTTGATGATGAGCTGGATCGCCATCGCGCGGCGCACGCTTTCTTCGGTGGGCGTGGTGATCGCTTCGTCGTACGCGTTCGTGTGCAGCGAGTTGCAGTTGTCGTAGACCGCGATCAGCGCCTGCAACGTGGTGCGGATGTCGTTGAACTGGATCTCCTGCGCGTGCAGGCTGCGCCCACTCGTCTGCACGTGGTACTTCAGATTCTGGCTGCGTTCGTTCGCGCCGTAGCGGTCGCGCATCGCCACCGCCCAGATGCGCCGCGCCACGCGGCCCATCACGGTGTATTCCGGGTCCATGCCGTTGCTGAAGAAGAAGCTCAGGTTCGGCGCGAAGTCGTCGACATGCATGCCGCGCGCGAGATACGCCTCGACGAATGTGAAGCCGTTGCTCAGCGTGAACGCGAGCTGGCTGATCGGGTTCGCGCCGGCTTCGGCGATGTGGTAGCCCGAGATCGACACCGAGTAGAAATTGCGCACGTCGTGGTGCACGAAGTGCTCGGCAATGTCGCCCATCACTTTCAGCGAGAACTCGGTCGAGAAGATGCACGTGTTCTGGCCCTGATCCTCCTTGAGGATGTCCGCCTGCACCGTGCCGCGCACATTGGCGAGCACCCAGGCGCGGATCTTCGCGGCCTCGGTGTCGGTGGGCTCGCGGCCGTTTCCTTGTGGAGCCGGGGCGCGAAACTTCTCGAGGTTCTGGTCGATCGCGGTGTTCATGAACATCGCCAGCAGCGTCGGCGCCGGGCCGTTGATCGTCATGCTGACGCTGGTGGCCGGGTTCGTCAGGTCGAAGCCCGAGTACAGCACCTTCATGTCGTCGAGCGTCGCGATCGAGACACCCGAGTTGCCGACCTTGCCGTAGATGTCGGGTCGCGGGTCGGGGTCGTTGCCGTACAGCGTGACCGAGTCGAACGCGGTCGACAGGCGCTTCGCCGGCATGCCCGCGCTCAGCAACTGAAAACGCTTGTTGGTGCGAAACGCATCGCCTTCGCCGGCGAACATGCGCGTCGGGTCTTCGCTGTCGTTTTCAAGAGCACTGCGCTTGAACGCGAACGTGCCGGCGCTGTACGGAAAGCTGCCCGGAACGTTGTCGAGCATCAGCCACTTCAGCACTTCGCCGTGATCTTCATATTGCGGCAGCGACACCTTGCGGATGATGTTGCCCGACAGTGTGGTGTGCGTCAGCGCGGTGCGAATCTCCTTGTCGCGAATTTTCACGACGTACTCGTTGCCCGCATAAGCGGCCTGCATTTGCGGCCACATCGCGAGCAGCTTTTTCGCGTCGGCGCCTTGACCGGCTTCGCGTTGCTCGGCGAGGTTGATCGCGGCCTCGGCGGCGCGCGGCTTGTCGGGTTTGCCCACCGTGAGCATGTGCGCGGCAGCACGCAACTGCTGGATTTCGCGCGCCAGCAGCGCCTGGTCTCGGGCCCGCTTCTTGTAGCCGCGCACGGTCTCGGCGATGTCGGCCAGGTAGCGCGATCGTGCGCCGGGAACGATCGCCACCTGGTTCGTGCTGTGGCGCACTTTGGCCGGCGGCAAGCTGCCGGGCTTGACGCTCAGGCCCAGGCCTTGCAGACGCGGCAGCAGCGCCTGGTAGAGCGCGGTCACGCCGTCGTCGTTGAAGCGGCTCGCCATCGTGCCGAACACGGGCATCGTCTCGGGCAACACCTTGAACGCCTCGCGGTTGCGCTGCACCTGTTTCGCAACATCGCGCAGCGCGTCCGCGGCGCCCTTGCGGTCGAACTTGTTGATCGCCACGAATTCGGCGAAGTCGAGCATGTCGATCTTCTCCAACTGGCTCGCCGCGCCGTACTCCGGCGTCATCACGTACAGGGAGGAGTCGACCAGCGGCACGATCGCCGCGTCACCCTGGCCGATGCCCGAGGTCTCGACGACGATCAGATCGAACCCCGCGCACTTGCACGCCGCCAGCACATCGGGCAGCGCCTGGCTGATTTCGCTGCTGCCGCCCTGCGCGTGGTTGCGGGTGGCGAGGCTGCGCATGTAGACGCGCGCGCCGCCGGGCGCGCCGACGCCCGCCTCATGATTCGTCCAGGGAGAGATCGCATTCATGCGGATCCGGTCGCCGAGCAGCGCGCCACCGCTCTTGCGCCGGCTCGGGTCGATCGAGATCACGGCGATGCGCAACGCGTCGCCCTGGTCCAGGCGCAGGCGCCGGATCAACTCGTCGGTGAGGCTGGACTTGCCCGCGCCGCCGGTGCCGGTGACGCCGAGCACGGGAATCTTGGCCGACACGGCCGCCGCGTGCATCGCGCTCTTGAACCCGGGATCGGCCTTGCCGTTCTCGAGCGCGGTGATCGCTTGCGACAGCGCCCGCCAGGCGCTGTCGCTGTGGCCTTGGAGTTGGGCCACGGATTTGGGCGCATGCACCGACAAATCAGCGTCGCAGCGCATCACCATCTCGCCGATCATCCCGGCCAGCCCCATGCGTTGCCCATCTTCGGGGCTGTAGATGCGCGCCACGCCGTAGGCCTGCAACTGCGCGATCTCATCCGGCACGATCACACCGCCACCGCCGCCGAAGACGCGAATGTGCGCGCCGCCCCGCTGTTGCAGCAGGTCGACCATGTACTTGAAGTACTCGAGGTGGCCGCCCTGGTAGCTGCTGATCGCGATGCCTTGCACGTCTTCCTGCAGCGCCGCGGTCACGACTTCGTCGACCGAGCGGTTGTGCCCGAGGTGCACCACTTCCGCCCCCATGCCTTGCAGGATGCGCCGCATGATGTTGATCGCCGCGTCGTGGCCGTCGAACAGCGACGCCGCGGTGACCAGGCGCACCTTGTGCGTCGGCCGGTAGTCGGCCAAGGCCTTGAATTCGGCGGAAAGGTCGGTCACTGCGGGTCTCCCGTGGGTGCGAGCGCGGTCCGGGTCGCCTGAGAGGTTGAGACTCCTGGCGTGCCGAGATTGCCCGCGGCAATCGAATTGACGTATACGTCAATCGCAGTGTAGCGCCGGCTCGGCGCTCGCCCCTGGGCGCTTCCCCGGGCCGATGGCGCCCGTGCGGGCTCTGATGTCGGGGCAACGCAACCCCTGAGCAGCGGGCCCCGGGTCGCAGGGCCCGGCGCGGCGCTTCGGCCTGCTTTGGCGGCACAATTCCCGTGCACATGGTCACGAACGCCAGCAATCGCGCGAAGCCGGCCAATGGTCACGACAGATCCGATCGGAGACAAACCTGAACACCGCGAACATCCCTGCCAAGACCCCCGATGGGTTTGCCGAACTGAACACTCGCCAGCGCCGGCTCAGCCAACGCCACCGCACGCTGCTGCTGCTCGTCGACGGGCGCCGCGCCGAAGCGCAGGTGCGCGCGATGGGCGCGCAGGCCGGGGTTCCCGACACTTGCTTTTCGGATCTGTTGGCGTTCGGCCTGATTCAGATGCGCGAGCCCGCCGCGCCCCCAAAGCCGATCCCGCGCAGTGCGGCACCCTCCGGCCAGCGCAGTGCGGCAGCGTCCGCCAAGCGCAGCGAGTCCGAGTGGCAAGACGACCCCGTCACCGAATCCGACCTGCCCGCGATGCGCACCTTGCCGCCGGCCAGTGGGTTTCTCGACTCCGCCACCGGCGAGCCGGCCGCGCCATCGTCCTGGTTCCAGACCGACCCGATGGAGCAGGAACCCGCCGACGCCGCGTTGGAGCGCGCGCGCGAGCTGCTGCTGCGCACCGTGCGCGCCGAGGCGCCGCTGGCCGGTTCACTCACGTCGTTGCGGCTGTGGCGGGCGCGTTCGCGCGAAGACCTGCGTGGCTTGATCGAAGAAGTCGAAGCCCGCGTCAGCCAACGCAGGCGCAGCCTGAGCGCCAGCTTGGCGTTGCAACAGGCGCGCACCCTGCTCACCGGCCCGCGCGGCCTGGCCTGGACGGCCCGCTGAGCTCAACCAGCATGCAGCGCCGCACGTTCCCGACGCGCCCGCGCCGCGTTTCGCGCCAGGCCGCCCGATGCGCGAGGGTGCAGCCGTGAGCTTCCTCGCTCTGGACATCGGCAATACCCGGCTCAAGTGGGCCCTGTACGAGCAGCCACGCCGCGGTTCCGCTTTGCTCGCGCATGGCGCGGTGTTCTTGGAGACCATCGACACGCTGGCCGACGCGCAGTGGCGCGACTTGCCGGTGCCGTCGACGATGCTCGGCTGCGTGGTCGCCGGCGAAGGCGTGAAGCGGCGCGTCGAAGAGCAACTCGAACTCTGGGAAATCGAACCGCGCTGGGTCGTTCCTTCGGCGATGGCCTGCGGCGTGATCAACGGCTACGACCATCCGGTGCGCCTGGGCGCCGACCGCTGGGTGGCGCTGATCGGCGCGCGCCACCACGTGCTCGCGACGGGCAAAGCGCGCCCGGCGCTGGTGGTGATGGTCGGCACCGCGGTGACGGTGGACGCGCTCGATGCCACCGGCCACTTTCTCGGCGGCCTGATTCTGCCGGGCTTCGGCCTGATGCTGCGCGCGCTCGAGATGGGCACCGCCGGGCTGAAAGCGCCCACCGGCGAAGCGGTCGACTTCCCGACCAACACGAGCGACGCCTTGATGAGCGGCGGCGCCGACGCCATCGCCGGCGCGGTGGAACGCATGCACCGCAAACTGCGTCAGCGCACCGGCCAGGCGCCGCTGGTGCTGATGTCGGGCGGCGCGGCGGTGAAGCTCGCGCCGATCACCGATCTGGAGCTGGAGACCGTCGAGACCCTGATCTTCGACGGCCTGCTGGAGCTGCAAGCGGCCCGGCAGGCGGCGTGAGCGCAGGTCACCGCGCCGGCATGGCAGTGTGAACGCCCACCACCGCGCGGCGCTTGGCCCGCGGCCCAGCGCTCAAAGAATGTAGCGCGACAGGTCCTCGTTGCGCGCCAGATCGGCGAGCTTGGCGTCCACCGCCGCCGCATCCAGCCGCACCGTCTGGCCCGCCAGGTTCGGCGCGTCGAAGCTCACTTCGTCGAGCAGCCGCTCCATCACCGTGGCAAGGCGCCGCGCGCCGATGTTCTCGGTGCTCTCGTTCACGTCGAAAGCGATTTGCGCGAGGCGCCGGATCGCCTGGGGCGGGATCTCCAGCGTCACGCCCACGGTGGCCAGCAGCGCCTGGTACTGCATGACCAGGCTGGCGTGGGTCTGCGTCAAGATCGCCTCGAAGTCGTCGACGCTGAGCGAGGCGAGTTCGACGCGGATCGGAAACCGCCCCTGCAGCTCGGGAATCAGGTCGCTGGGCTTGCTGAGGTGGAAAGCGCCCGAGGCGATGAACAGGATGTGGTCGGTTCGCACCAGCCCGTGTTTCGTGTTCACGCTCGTGCCCTCCACCAGCGGCAGCAAGTCGCGCTGCACGCCCTGGCGCGACACCTCGGCGCCGTGGCTGTCGCCGCGCGACGTGACCTTGTCGATCTCGTCGATGAAGACGATGCCGTTTTGCTCCGCGTTGCGCAGCGCCGCATTTCGGATGTCGTCTTCATTGACCAGTTTGCCCGCCTCTTCGTCGGCGAGCAGCTTCTGCGCGTCGGCGATGCGCAACTTGCGCGTCTTGCGACGCGCTTGCCCCAGGTTCGCGAACATGCCCTTGAGCTGCTCGGCCATCTCTTCCATGCCGGCAGGCCCCATGATTTCGAGCGATGGCTTGGTGTCGGCGACGTCGATTTCGATTTCCTTGTCGGCCAGCAGGCCCTCGCGCAGACGCTTGCGCATCGTCTGGCGCGCCGTGTTGTCGACGGGCGCGGCCTGGCCGAGACCGAAGTCCCCGCCCTGGCGCGGCGGCGGCACCAGGATGTCGAGGATGCGCTCCTCGGCGGCGTCTTCGGCCCGATGGCGCTGGCGCTGCATCTGCGATTCACGCTCTTGCTTGACCGCCATGTCGACCAAGTCGCGCACGATCGAATCGACATCCTTGCCGACGTAACCGACCTCGGTGAACTTGGTCGCCTCGACCTTGATGAACGGCGCATCCACCAGGCGCGCCAGACGCCGCGCGATTTCCGTCTTGCCCACTCCCGTGGGGCCGATCATCAAGATGTTCTTTGGCGTGATCTCGCCGCGCATCGCACCCTGCACCTGCTGGCGCCGCCAGCGGTTGCGCAACGCGATCGCCACGGCCCGCTTCGCGCCGGCCTGGCCGACGATGTGGCGGTCGAGCTCGGAGACGATTTCGCGCGGCGTCAATGAAGCCCCTCGTCCGACGGGTACGTCGGCCGGTCCCCAAGGCCCGGAACGGGCCCCTTCGTGGCCCAGGGGACGCGGGCCGGCTTGGGACCGGCCCGGCGCTCGGCCCGCTCTGATTCGATGACGTAAAGCGCTCTCATTCCAGCGTCTCGATGTGGTGCTGCTGGTTCGTGTAGATGCACAGGTCTCCGGCGATCTCGAGCGAGCGTTTCACGATCTCGATCGGCGCCATCTCGGTGTGGTCGTGCAGCGCGCGCGCCGCTGCCTGCGCGAAAGCGCCGCCCGAACCGATGGCGACGATGCCGCGCTCGGGTTCGAGCACGTCGCCGTTGCCGGTGATGATGAGCGAGGCCTCGCGGTCCGCCACCGCGAGCATCGCCTCGAGCCGGCGCAGCACGCGGTCGGTGCGCCAGTCCTTGGTGAGTTCGATCGCCGCGCGCACCAGGTGCCCTTGGTGCTTTTCGAGTTTCGCCTCGAAGCGTTCGAACAGCGTGAAGGCGTCGGCGGTCGCGCCAGCGAATCCGGCGAGCACCTGGTCGCGGTAGAGCTTGCGCACCTTGCGCGCGGTGGACTTGACGACCACGTTGCCCAGCGTCACCTGGCCGTCGCCGCCCAGCGCGACGAGTCGGCCGCGGCGCACGCTCAGGATGGTGGTGCCGTGAAAGGTTTCCATGCGCGGGGAAGGTGGCGCGGGCGGGGTAACGTCAGCCGGCGCATTCGCCCGGGGCCGACGCCATCAGTTGGTGCGAACCTTGACCTTGGCGTGTTCGTTGATGCCCATCGCGCCGAAGAACAGCGCCACCAGCCGATGCGCATCGACAAAGCTCACCTTGCGGCTTTCGGTGCTGCGTGTCAGCACCCAGTTGAGCAGGTCGCCGGCGGCGATGAAATCCACGCGGATCAGTGTGGAACAGGTCACGTTGATCATCGCAGCGGTTTGGATGCCGACGTCGAGCTTCTTCAAGATCGGCGCGATGTCGCCGACCAATTGCCCCGACAGCTCGACCGTCGCGATCTGCACCGACACCGGGTCTTCGAGCGTGCGCGACTCGACGAAACTGGTCGACACCTCGCCGATCAGCGACATCGTCGGCTGCGTCGCCGACAACCTGGAGCCGCGGATCAGCGCCACGCACAGGGCGCGCTCCCACGACGGCGGCGAAACTTCGTAGGTGACGCAGTAGTCGATCGCGGTTTCGTCGAACTGGTCGGGCCGATTCGCCATGCGCAGCGCGTCCAGGCGCAGCCGCCAGTACGCCGGGTCCGCGTCGCGCACGCCGGTGGGCGAAGCCTCCCCCAGTACCGTGAACAGGCGCTCGCCGCTGAGCCAGTGCATCTCCAGCTTTTGCGTGATCCACTTGCGGAACAGTTCGCTCAATTTCGCGCAAGCCTCGGCGTCGATGCTCTGCAGCGCACTCCAGTCGAACACCCAAGGCAGCGGCATCTGCAAGGTCTGCGACGACAATTTCGCCACGACCTCGGTGTCGACCGCGGCCGGGCACAACCAGCCGATCTGGCCCGCGACGCTTGCGCCCGTGCTGGGTTCGTCGGCCGCCGCGTCGGCCACCATCTTCGGCATTGAAAACCACTGCGGCGACGACCAGCCGAACTGCTGCGCATAGTCCATCGCCAGGCTCTCGAACTTGTGCTGCTGGCCGGTGGCGCGGTACAGGTCGAACAGGACGAGCCAGGTCTCGGCGTTTTCTTCGCGCGCGCCGCCTGAACCGATGAGGGTCGCGAGCGCGTTTTCGCATTGTTCGAAATCGGCGTTCGCGAACGCGATCACCGCTTCGTCCAGGTCCGGGTCGTGCGTGACTTCGCTGGCTTCGGCGGCGAACGGCCTGGCCATGGCCGCAGCCGTGACGTTCAGTTTCAGGGACAGCGCATCCCCGGCCGGCGCCGGCGCCTTGTTCCCAGCCGCCGGGCTCGCCCCAGCGGGGCCGGTGTCGGCCGCCTTGGCCGCGGCCCGCCCCGCGGTAGCAGCGGGGCCACCCGAGGCGCCCGAGGCGTTCGCCATCGGCGACGGGCGAGTCGGGCTGTTGTAGAAGTCGTTGTTGCGGCGCGGCGTGCCCGAATAACCGTCGCCCACCATCTGCTGCTCGATCTGGTCGATCTTCGCCTTCACGCCGCTGTCCGCCTTGGCGCCGTCGGAGGCGCGCACTTCGGAATCGTCATTGCGCGAGTTGCCGGCCAGGGCCGCGAGTTGGTCGCCCGTCAGACCGTCGCGGCGCACCTGGCGCAGCATGTCGAGCTCGCGCTTGCGCACGAAGTCGTTGCGGCGCTTGCGCTCGATCATCGACTTCAGCTCCGACTTGGCGATGTCGGAGTCTCGCGGGCCCTCGGCGGGCGCGGTCAGTTCGGCCCACTCCGTGGACGGGTTCGCCACGAACTTCACCATCTTGCGAAAGAAGTTCGGGCTGTCTTTGGGGTCCGCCATGGTGAGGTCCGGGTTCAGCTCTTCGGACAGTCAAGCGCCGAGATTTGCGCGGTGCCGCGCCGCGATGCCGCACGCCGAACCGGCGGCCAGGGATGCAAGCCGCCAGGGATTGCGGGGGGCGAATCGGTCAGTCACCGAACATTTTCTGCTTGAGTTCACGCCGCTGCTGCGCCTCCAGGGACAGTGTAGCGGTCGGTCGTGCAATCAAGCGCCCCAAGCCAATGGGTTCGCCTGTTTCATCACAAAACCCGTACTCACCGGCCTCGATTCGCGTGAGCGACTGGGCGATCTTCTTCAGCAACTTGCGTTCCCGGTCGCGCGTGCGCAGCTCCAGGGCATGCTCTTCCTCGATCGTGGCGCGGTCCGCCGGGTCGGGAACGATCGATGTGTCTTCGCGCAAGTGCTCCGTCGTTTCGCCCGCGTTGCTGAGCAAGCTGTCCTTCAGCGCCTGCAGCGCGCAGCGGAAGAACTCCAACTGCTTGTCGTTCATGTACTCCGATTCGGGCATCGCCAGGATCTCGGCCTCCGTCATGTCGCGCCCGGTCTTGGCTTTCCAGGCGTTGGCCAACTTCGGGTCGAAGACGTGCACGCGACGCGGCGTGTCCAACTCCACTTTGGCCATTTGGCGGGTCGGCGGCCGGGGCGGCGCAAAGCGATCGGCGAAGCGCGACGTCGGCGGCGGCAGCGGCGCCTGCGCCGGTACCGCGTTCGCCCGGGCCGCCGCCCGGCTCGACTGGGCACGCTTAGGCGGCGCGGGGACAACCGGCGCCGGGGCGCCCAACACGGGAACCTGGGTCACTTTGTCGGAACTCTTTTGGGGTGGCGCTTTCAGAGCAGCCTGTGTGGGAGCCTGTGCCTTGGCGACCGGCTTGGCTTCCTGCTTCGGAGCCGCCTTTGGAGCCGCCTTTGGAGCGGCCTTCGGAGCGGACTTTGGGGCAGCCTTTGATGCCGCCTTGGGCGCCGGGGCATGCCCGCCCTTGGCGTGCGCGGCAGGCTTGGCGTGCGCGGCAGGTTTGGCGTGCGCGGCAGGCTTGGCGACAGGCTTTGCCTTGCCCGCCGGCGCAACCGCCTTGGCACTCTTGTTCGGGGCGGGCGCCTTGGCGGCCTTCTTGGCCGCGGGTGCCGCCTTCTTCGCGGCGGATGCCGCCTTCTTGGCCGCGGGGGCGGCCTTCTTGGCCGCAGGCTTCTTGCTGGCCGACTTGTGGGCCGGGGTCTTGGTCAAGTAACTCTCCTTGCAGTGACGCAAATGCCCTCGTCACGAGGGCCGTTCACCGAGGTGGCGTGGGAATCGCGCGGCGGCGGATTGTATCCACGCCTTTCGCCAGGCGCGGCAGAAAACATTTCGCCGCGCAATCGGATGCCACCGATGTCACGCCAGGCATTGCTCCAGGCCTTGCAGAAAGATATCTCGCGGCAAATCCAGCCCGATGAAAACCATCTTGCTGGTCTTCTTTTCGCCGGGCAGCCACTTTGGCCCGAGATCGCTGCCCATCAGCTGGTGCACGCCCTGGAAGATCACCTTTCGATCCGTGCCTTTCATGTTCAACACGCCCTTGTAGCGCAGCATCCTCGGGCCGTACACCTGGACGATAGAGCCGAGAAAGTCTTCCAGCTTGGCGGGATTGAACGCCCTGTCGGAGCGAAACACGAAGGACTTCACGTCGTCGTCGTGCGCGTGGTGGTGAGGATGCTCGCAGTGTTCGTCGTGTTCATGATCGTGGTCATGTTCATGGTCGTGATGCTCGTGACCGTGTGGGTCGGCGTTCAGGAACTCAGGGTCGATGTCGAGCTTCGCGTTCAAGTTGAAGCCGCGCAGGTCAAACACTTCTGACAACGGCACCTCGCCGAAGTTGACGCGGTGCTGCGCAGCACGCGGATTCATGTGCTTGACGCGGTGCGCCAACGCATCCATCGCCGCGGCGTCGACCAGGTCGGCCTTGCTGATGAAGATCTGGTCGGCAAAACCCACCTGGCGGCGCGCTTCCTGGCGCGTATCGAGCTGGGCGTTGCCGTGTTTCGCGTCCACCAGCGTCAGGATCGAGTCGAGCAAGTAGCTCTCGGCGATTTCGTCGTCCATGAAAAACGTCTGCGCCACGGGGCCCGGGTCGGCCAGGCCGGTGGTTTCGATCACGACGCGGTCGAAGTGAAGCTCGCCCTTGCGGCGCTTTTCCGCCAGGTCCGACAGCGTGGTGCGCAGGTCTTCGCGGATCGAGCAGCAGACGCAGCCGTTGTTGAGCTGGATGATCTGCTCCTTGCTGTCTTGCACCAGGATTTCGCTGTCGATGTTCTCGTCGCCGAATTCGTTCTCGATGACGGCGATCTTCTGGCCGTGCGCCTCGCTCAGCACACGCTTGAGCAGCGTCGTCTTACCCGAGCCGAGGAAGCCGGTGAGGATGGTGGCGGGAATGAGGCCGGTGGTCATGGGCGGGTCCGATCCGAAAATGAGTGGGCGTGAACCGATGCGCGAAGAATTGGTGTGGCGGGTTTTCGCGCCTGCGCGGCGAAGCCGACCGCGGCGGGCGAACCCGCAAGGATACAAGGAGCCCGTCGCACTACGGGCCAAGCCCGAATGTGAGGGTCGGCCACTGTGGTTCAAGGGCGGACCCCTGTCAAGAGCCTTGACATTTGCTTGCCTGCGCCAGGCCGGCGGCTTGCCCTGTGCCCGCATCGGGTAAGCTCGCCGTCTCGCAAAACCACGTCGCAAGGCGCGATGTCCGAGTCGCACCCAGGTCGCCCCTCCCGAGAAAGACCAGCGTCCGCACCCGCCGACAAGCGCAGCCTGTTCCAGAGGCTGGTGGAGTTCGTCGCGCCGGGCCCGGACTCGCGCGCCGAATTGATCGAGACTCTCGCCGACGCCGAAAACCGCGAGTTGATCGCGCCCGAGTCGCGCATGATGCTCGAAGGCGTGATCCGCATGGCCGACCTGACGGCCGGCGACGTGATGGTCGCCGCGCCGCACATGGACCAGCTCGACATCGACGCGCCCTACGAGGAACTGCTGCACGGCGTGATCACCACCGGCCATTCGCGCTTTCCGGTGTTCGAGGGGCGGCGCCAAAACGTCATCGGCATCTTGCTGGCCAAGGACTTGCTCAAGGTGCAGCGCTCGCCCGACTTGAACCTGCGCACGCTGCTGCGGCCGGCGGTGTTCGTTCCCGAATCGAAGGGCCTGAACGAACTGCTGCGCGACTTCCGCGCGAACCGCAACCACTTGGCGATCGTGATCGACGAGTTCGGCAGCACCGCCGGGTTGATCACGATCGAAGACGTGCTGGAAGAGATCGTCGGCGAGATCGAAGACGAGTTCGACGACAAAGACGGCGAGTCGGGCATCTACACGCTGGCCGACGGCAGCCAGCGCGTCGCCGGCGACACCGACATCGAAGCCGTCAACGAGGCGTTCAGCGTCTCGCTGTCGACCGAAGATTTCGCGACCATCGGCGGCCTGGTCGCGCACGAGCTCGGCCACGTGCCGCGGCGTGGCGAGTCCACGCGCGTCGGCCCACTGCAGTTCAGCGTGATGTTGACACGCGGCGGCGCGGTGCGCTGGTTCAAGGTGACGCGCGCGCCACAGCCGCCGCGCAGCGAGGCCGACGTCGTTTGACGCCCTCGTTGCCGACGCCCGGGAACGGCCGGGCCGCGCATGGGCCGCGGGCAGGCCCGGCGGTTGGGTTCGAAATGCCGTTGCTGGCCTTGCTCGGTGCGGCGCACAGCCTGCCGGTGGTCTCGACATGGGCCTGGCCGGCACAGATGCTGTGCGTTTCACTGCTCGTCTGGCGGCTGTCGAGTCAACGAAGGGCCGCTCCCGAGTTGACTCACCCCCTCGGGGGGCGGACGACGTATGTCGTCGGCCTGGGGGCGCTCTCAACCGCCACGCCTTTTCGGGCCGGTCTGCTCGGTTGGGCCTTCGGCACCGGTTGGTTCGTCTGCGCCACTTGGTGGCTGTTCATCAGCATGCACCGCTACGGCGGCCTGCCGTCATGGATGGCCGCTTTGGGCGTGTTCGCGCTCGGCGCCGGCATGGCGCTGCTGCCGGCGTTGGCGTGCGCCGCGTTTGCACGCTGGCGGCGCGGCACGGCGCTGCCCGATGCCGGGCTGTTCGCCGCACTGTGGCTGCTCGCCGAATGGGCGCGCGGCTGGCTGTTCACCGGTTTCCCCTGGGGTGCCAGCGGTTACGCCCATGTCGATTCGCCGCTCGCCGTGCTCGCGCCGTGGATCGGGGTGTATGGCATCGGTGCGGTTGCCGCAGCGCTGGCGGCGCTGCTGGCCGCACCTTGGGCCACGCCGGCTGGCTTGTCCGCAGCGCTACGGAGCCGGGCGCCCTCGGCCGAACCCGGCGGCGTGAGCGCGAATTCGCGCGGCACCGCGCGCGCGACTTTCGGCAGGCCATGGCGCCCCGCGTTGGTCGCACTTGTCCTGCTCGGCACGCTCGCCATCGCGCCCGTTCCGCAATTCACCCAGGCCACCGGCACGCTCAGCGTGGCGCTGTTGCAAGGCAACGTGCCGCAAGACGAGAAGTTTTCGCTGCGCCACCTGCCGCAGGCGCTGCTGTGGACGCGCGAACAACTGCTGGCCGCGAACGCCGACCTGGTGGTGGGCGCGGAGACCGTGATCCCGCTGCTGCCGCACCAGCTCGACCCGCTGTACTGGCAACCGCTGCTCGAACACTTCCGCCAGCCCGGGCGCGCCGCCTTGGTGGGCTTGCCGCTCGGCAACGAGCAGATCGGCTACACCAACTCGGCGGCCGGCATCGCCGCGCACACCGCCACCCAGCACGAGGGCTTTTATCGCTACGACAAGCACCACCTCGTGCCGTTCGGCGAAGTGATCCCGCCGCTGTTCAAGTGGTTCGTGCGCATGATGGACATACCGCTGGGCGACTTCAATCGCGGCGCGCTCGTGGCGCCGTCGTTCGACGTGAAGGGCGAACGCATCGCCCCCAACATCTGCTACGAAGACCTGTTCGGCGAAGAACTCGCGGCGCGCTTCGGCGATGTCGCGACGGCACCGACGATTCTGGCCAACCTCAGCAACATCGGCTGGTTCGGCGAGACGATCGCCGTGGGCCAGCACCTGAACATCTCGCGTATGCGAACGCTCGAACTGCAGTTGCCGATGCTGCGTGCCACGAACACCGGCGCCACCGCGGTGATCGACCACCGCGGCCAAGTGACACACGCTCTCGCGCCGCACACCGCCGGTGTGTTGCACGGCCAGGTGCAGGGGCGCAGCGGCGTGACACCGTTCGCGCGCTGGGCCGGGTGGCTCGGCCTGTGGCCGCTGGTTGGCGCTGCGTTGCTGTTGAGCGCGGCACTGGCGCGCCGGCGCGGGCCGGCGTAGCGGCGCCGCAGCCTGACGAACCAACTAGCGTGACTAACACCCCAAACGCCCCATGCGCACCAGCCGCCCCGGACGCAGCGCGCTCACCACCCCCTCCTGCTGCACGCGCTGGCCGGCCACCCAGGTGCCGATGTAGCCCAGGCCTTTTTGCAGAAAACGTTTGCCGCCCGCGGGCAAATCGCGCACCAGCTTCGGAGCGCCGAGGCCCAGGCGCCGCGGGTCGATCACGTTCAGATCGGCGCGTTGCCCCGGCGCGACTCGCCCGCGATCGCGCAGCCCGAGGTAGCAAGCGTTGCGCGCACTGAGCCGGTTCACCACGTCTTCGAGCGCAAAGCGGCCACTCTCGCGGCCCTGCACCCAATGCGTCAGCATGAAGGTCGAAAAACTCGCGTCGCAAATCGTTCCCACATGCGCACCCGCGTCGCCCAGGCCGCACAGCGCGCGCGGGTGTTCGAGCATCGTGCGAACCGCGTCCAGGTTGCCGTCGTTGTAGTTGAAGATCGGAAAGTAAATCAGGTTCGATCCGTCGCCTTGCGTTAGGTGGTCGTAGATCGCCTCGAGCGCGCTCACGCCGCGCTGCTTGGCGCGCACGTAGAAGCTTGACGAAACGTTCGGCTCGTAGTCGGGCGCCTCGTCGTCGCGCGACGACAGCGGGAACATGCGTGCGCTGATGAGTTCGATCATGCCCAGCAAGATGTCCACCAGCGGCGGGATCGGCGTGCCGTCTCCCGCCATTGGCTGCGATTTCTCGGCGAGGATGCGCGCCTTGCGCTGCGGTTCGCGAAGTAGCTCGGCGCGCTCGGCGAGCGGCAGTCGCGCGATCTCTTGATATCCCGGAAAGCCCATGAACGGGTGAAAGCTCGCGTCCAGCCCGTTGATCGCGCCGATGCCGCGCGCCGCGGTTTGCAAGTACAGATCCAATCCCTGCGCCACACCACGATCGACTCTCTCGCGCATCCGCAGCCACTGCTCGCCCCCCGGGTCACGCTGCAACCAGGTCATCGACAGCGGCCGCCCCGAAGCTCGCGCCAGCACTTCGACCAGGTCGAACTCGGCGTCGAAATGCTGCGGCCCGCGCAGCAGGTCGAAGTCGCTGACGAGCTGCACCACGCCGTGCCGCAAACCTTCAAACGCACGCGCGATGCCGGCAAGTTCGCCCGCACTCGCCTGCGCGGCGGGTGTGTCTTCGCCGCGCGACGTGCGGTGGTTGTCGCTGCGCCCGGTGGAGAACCCGGCCGCACCGGCGAGCAGCGCCTCGCGCAGCACGTCGCGCATCGCGGCGATGTCGTCTTCGGTCGCGGCCTGCTGGGCGATCGCGCGTTCGCCCATCACGAGCATGCGCAGCGGGTCGTGCGGCACCTGCACCAGATAGTCCAGGCTGTGCGGCAGCGCGTCGAGCGCGTCCATGTACTGCGGAAAACTCTGCCAGTTGAAACTCACACCTTCGGCCAGTGCGACGCCGGGAATGTCTTCCACGCCTTCCATCAAGCGGATCAGTCGGTCTTGCTCTCCGGGGCGCAGCGGCGCGAAACCGACGCCGCAGTTGCCCATCACGAGCGTCGTCACGCCGTGCAAGATGCTCGGCGAAAACGTTTCATCCCAGCTCGCCTGGCCGTCGTAGTGCGTGTGGATGTCGATGAAGCCCGGCGTGACCCAGGCGCCCCGCGCATCGATGCGCTCGCGTGCGGCTGCCGTGATGCGGCCGACCTCGACGATGCGGCCATCGCGAATGCCCACGTCGGCGCTGAACGGCGCGGCACCGCTGCCGTCGACGACGGTGCCGCCTTCAATGAGCGTATCGAGCATCGCTGCGCCTCCAAAAAACCGCCAGCGACATTCCCGACACGATGTGCCAGATGCCCCACAGGCTGGCCACGATCACCATGCCGAGATCCGCGTTGAACTGCACCGCGATGATGCCCAGCGCCAGCCCTGAATTCTGCATGCCGCCTTCGATGATGACCGCGCGCGCGTCGCGCACGTCCACCCGAAACGCCAGCGCGCACAGCCAGCCGAGCAGTAAACCGCCGGCGTTGTGCAGCACGACGACCGCCAGCTGAGGCACGATCTGCGCCGTCAACAACTGGCGTTCGCGCACCAGACCGATGGTGATGAAGGCGAGCAGCGCGAACACGCTGAAGCGCGCCAGCGGTCGGCGGATGCGCGCGGTGGCTCCGGGGAAGCGGTGCGCGACAAACAGGCCCAGCGACATAGGCAGCGCCAGCAAGGCGAGCAGGCTCCACCAGATGCCCGCCGGGTCGATCGACAACTCGCGCAGCCAACTCGCGGTGGCCGGGTTGCTGGCGACCATCCAGGTGAAGTTGAACGGTGTCAGCAACAACGCCATCACGCTGGCCACCGCCGAAATGCTGACCGACAGCGCCGTGTTGCCGCGCCCGATGTGCGTGACCACGTTGGACAGCGACCCGCCCGGGCACGACGCGACGAGCAGCATTGCCGCTTCGGTGTTCGGCGCCAGGTCGAGTGCCAGCGTCGCGAGCCAGGTCGCCACGGGCAGCAGCACGAACTGCGGGATCAGGCCGCAGACCACGGCGCGTGGCGCCCTTGCGATCCGCGTGAAATCGCTCAGGTGCAGTTCGAGCGCCACCGAGAACACCATCGTCGCGAGCACCGCGCTCAGCACCAATTGCTGGGTCGTCATGGGCAAAGCGTATCGAGGAAATCGGCCCCTAGAATCAAGGGTTTACGCCAGAGCACGCGCCTGCCTTCATGCTTTCGTTTCAGCAGATCATCCTCAAGCTCCAGTCGTACTGGTCGGAGCACGGTTGCGCGCTGCTCCAGCCGTATGACATGGAAGTCGGCGCCGGCACCAGCCACACCGCGACGTTCCTGCGCGCCATCGGCCCCGAGCCGTGGCGCGCCGCGTATGTGCAGCCGAGCCGCCGGCCCAAGGACGGGCGCTACGGCGACAACCCGAACCGCCTGCAGCATTACTACCAGTACCAGGTGGTGTTGAAGCCGGCGCCGGCGAACATCCTCGAGCTCTACCTCGGCTCGCTCGAAGCGCTGGGCTTCGACCTGCGCGCGAACGACGTTCGCTTCGTCGAAGACGTTTGGGAGAACCCGACGCTCGGCTGCTGGGGCCTGGGCTGGGAAGTCTGGTTGAACGGCATGGAAGTCACCCAGTTCACCTACTTCCAGCAGGTCGGCGGCATCGACTGCAAGCCGATCACCGGCGAGATCACCTACGGGCTGGAGCGGCTCGCGATGTACTTGCAGGGCGTCGACAACATCTACGACCTGAGCTGGACCGATGGCCTCAGCTACAGGGATGTCTACCACCAGAATGAAGTGGAGCAAAGCACCTACAACTTCGAACACAGCGATGTCGAATTTCTGCTCGCCGCGTTCGCCGCGCACGAACGCCAGGCGAAGCACCTGATGGGTTTGCAGCTCGCGCTGCCCGCCTACGAACAGATGCTGAAGGCCGCGCACAGCTTCAACCTGCTCGACGCACGCGGCGCGATCAGCGTCACCGAACGCGCCGCCTACATCGGGC
>JANOLA010000491.1:0-21299 GCA_031419535.1 Burkholderiales bacterium
GCTCACCCGCAGCGTCACCGCCGCAGCCGGCTCGGCGCGATCGGGCAGTGCGCACACAGTCACGGCGACTTCGCCGCGTTCGGTGAACTTGATCGCATTGCCCACCAGATTGACGACGATTTGGCGCAGCCGCCCAGGATCACCGACCAGCACACGCGGCAGCCCGGGTGCGTCGTAAATCAGTTCCAGGCCCTTCTCGTGAGCCCGCATCGACAGAATTTTCACCATGTCGGCGATCGCGTCGGCGGGTGCGAATTCGATCGCCTCGAGCCGCAGTTGACCGGCTTCGATCTTCGAGAAGTCGAGGATGTCGTTGATGATCGTCATCAGCGAAGCACCGCTTGCGCGCACCAGGTCCAGGTCGGCGCGCTGCTCGCGGGTGAGCTCGGTGTCGAGCAGGAGTTCGGTCACGCCCAGGACGCCATTGAGCGGCGTGCGGATCTCATGGCTCATGTTGGCGAGGAACTCGCTCTTGGCGCGGTTCGCGGCTTCGGCAGCGTCTTTGGCGCGCCGCAACTCGCGCTCGGCGAGCTTCGACGCGGTGATATCGCGCTGAACCGCGACCTCGCCGATGTGCCGGCCGGTGTCATCGAACAACGGCGCGGTATTGACGGCTACATCGATGGTTTGACCGGATTTGGTGAGGCGCTGCGCTTCGATCGCCGTGGGCTGCCCCGATCGAACGCGTTTCAGCACATCGGCGAGTTCAGATTCGCCGAGCTTGCGCATGTGCAACGAGCGCAGCGGCTGGCCCACGGCGAATTCCGAGGTGAAACCGTGCAGGCGCTCGGCGCCGCTGTTCCAGAAGGTGATCCGACCGTCAAGGTCGCGCGCGAGAATCGAATCGTTCGATTGTTCGACCATCGTGGCCAATACGCGATTGCGCGCCTCGCTGGCTCGCATGGCCTGCTCAGCCTGCTTGCGTTCGGTGACATCCATCCAGAACGAGGCCACGCCGCAGACGGCGCCGCCGTCCGTGTGCACCGGCACGGCCGAGACATCGACATGACGCAGGGTTCCGTCGGCCGCAGCGTGCAGCACTTCGAATCGCACCCCCTGGCCGGCCAGCGCATTCTCGAAGTGAGGCCGGGTGTAACGCGCGAATTCCTCGCCGGTGACCGCTGCAGGGTCCTTGCCGCGGATGGCGTCGGCGTCCATGCCGAGCCATTCGCTCAGCCTGCGGTTGAAGACGCGGAAGTTCAGCTGCCCGTCCTGGAAGGCAACGACGCCCGGCATCGCATCCATGACGCCGCGCAGCAGCGCCTCGTGCTGGCTCAGCCCGAGCGTGCGTTCGTGCACGCGCGCTTCGAGTTCCTGGTTGGCGCGTTCGAGGGCTTGCTGTGCCTGCTTCAAAGCCGTGACATTGCGTGCGATTCCGATGGTGCCCAGCAGCTTGCCCTGTGCATCGAGCATCGGGGTACCGCTGCCCGAGATGTGCAGACGCGTGCCGCCCTTGGCGATTCGCTGGGCGTCCAGGTCGAATCGTTCACCCGAGCGCAGCTGCGCTTCGAAGGCTGCGTACTGTTCATCGGTCAGGCAGCGCAGATGCAATTGCCGCAACGGCAGACCCAGCGCCTCTTGCGCGCTCCAGCCGTAGGTCTGCTCCGCGCCCTTGTTCCACGACATGACGACGCCTTGCAAGTCGTAGGTCATGATCGCGTCGGTCGATTGTTCGACGATCGTCGCCAGGAGTCGGTTCTTCGCTTCGCTGGCCCGAAGCGAATCGATCAGGTCACCGACGCGCTCGGCCATGTCATTGAAAGCCCGCATCGCCGCGGCATTTTCGGGTGGTCCGGTTGCCTGGACGCGCACGCTGAAGTCTCCCCGGCCCAAACCAACCATCACGCCAATCCACTGTTTCATCGGCCGCAGCGCGTGACCGACGATGCAGAGCATCACGACGCCGACTGCGCCGATGCCGAGCAACATCCACCACAGCGTGGCCGCGAACAGCTCCCAAGCCTCGTTCACGGTGGGAGTGGGGTCGAGATGCAGCAACACGGTTGCGTAGGTGACGGCGCCGACAACGACAGGGCGCGAAGCGTCGAATGCTGGCAGATCGAGCCATTGTTCGAACCGTTCGGGTGCCGTACGCAGCGCCGGTGCTTGCGAGACCACCACTTGATCGCTTTGAGAATCGGCCCAGGTCACTCGGGCCACGCCGGGTCTGCGGGCAAAGATTTCGAGGAACTCGGCAACGCCCTTGTAGTCACCGGTGAGCGAATCGCCGGCGACAGCGTTGGCCAGGATGCCCAGGTCGCTGCGCAGACGTTCAGTCTCGCCAACGACGTGCTGCTTAGCCGCGATCCTGACGAAAGTCGCCGCCAGCACGACGCTGAGCAGCGCCACTGCGGCACCGCAGACAATTGCGAGCCGAGCAATCAGGCCGAATTCGCGCCACCGCTGCAGCAGCACCGTGGATCATCCTTCACAACAGGGGCGAGAAAAAGACTTCTGTACGCGTCGCACTCGGAATCCGGCTGGACCCCGCGCCGATCGGTCCCACGGAAATCACCAAGCGTCGTGGTTTGAAGTCTCGGCTTTCAGGCCGTGAACGATTGGCGTTGGAGCAGGCCATTCACGGCGCAGTTTTGCGTTTGACAGTGGCGGCGCGTTCTCGCGCCACCTTGGTGCGGCGACCCTCGGGACCCCCTGGTGCCACAGTGCTCAATCAAACGATTGCAGCCAGCGCTTCAGCAGCTGCGGGGATCCCGGCTTGCACCGGAGTGACCCTCGCTCAGGCCGAATGCGGCTGCGGCTGCGCCTGCGCGGCGAGTTGCCGCAACGCCTGCTCGAATACTTCGGGCGGCTGACCGCCCTGGATGAGGTGGCGCTCGTTCACGATCACCGACGGCACGGCGCTAATGCCCAGCTCCTGCCAGTGGCGTTCACTTTGACGAACCTCGGCTGAATATTCGTCGGACTGTAGAATCGCGCGCGCCCGCGCGGCGTCCAGACCCACTTCACAGCACACGCTCACCAGCACCTCGGTGTCGCCGGGGTTTTGTGCATGCGTGTGGTACGCGACGAGCAGTGCGTGCTTGAGCTCGCGCTGTTTGCCCTCCAAGCCGGCCCAATGCAACAGGCGGTGCGCGTTGAACGTGTTCCAGATGCGCGGCCGCTCGCCGAACGTGAAGCCGACTTCGGCGCCGCGTTGGCGCAGGCCTTCGCGCGCCTGCGCGAGCTCGGCCGGCGACTTGCCGTATTTGCGCGACAGGTGCTGCACCGTGTCTTCGCCTTCGGGCGGCATCGTCGGGTTCAGCTCGAACGGCTGGAAGTGCAGTTCGACCGGCACCGAATCGCCGAGCCGTTTCAGCGCAATCTCGAGCGCATTCAAGCCGACTGCACACCATGGGCAGGCGACGTCGGAGACGAAATCAATCTTCATCGCGGACCTCGCCTGGTCAAAGGGGCATTGAGAACTGGATCAGCCCTTGGCCTGCGCCGCGGGCGGCAAGCCGTTCGCCTGCGCCACGAAGTCGGCCAGCATCGGCACGAACTTGTCGCCCTGGCCCACCGCCTCCATCGCCGCGAAGGCGTTCTTCACCAGCGTCTGCATGTTGTTCACCGCGCCGACTTCGTTGGCCATGCTCGCCAGGTAGCGCATGTCCTTGTGTGCGTTGGAGATGCTGAACTTGTGCGCGTTCGGGTCGCCTTCGAGCGACCACTTCATGAACGTGTCGTAGAAGCCGCTGCGCATGCGCCCGGAGCCGACCACGGCATGAAACTGTTCGATGCTCAAGCCCGCCTTGCGCGCGATCGCCAGCGCCTCGGCGAACAGCGCCGCGTAGCCCATCGCGACGAAGTTGTTGATGAGCTTCATCTTGTGCCCCAGGCCGAGCGGCCCGAGGTGCACCACGTTGCCGGCCCAGCAGCGCAACACGGGCTCGATGCGCAGATACGTTTCCGGGTCGGCGCCGACCATCGTGTCGAGTGTGCCTTCCTCGGCCTCTTTCGGCGTGCGCGACAGCGGCGCGTCGACGAGCACCATGCCCTTGGCTTTCAGCTCCTCGCCAAGCGCGAGCGTGGAGACCGGGTTCGAGGTCGAACAATCGATGACGATCAAGCCTGCCTTGCCGCTGGCCATCACGCCGTCGGGGCCGCGCAGCAGCGCCTCGACCTGCGTCGAGCCGGTGACGCACAGGTGCACGATGTCGCACGCCTGGGTCAACTCGCGCGCTGATCTGGCTTCGCGCGCGCCGAGCGACACCAGGTGCTCGACCGGTGCGCGATTCTTGTGGCCCATCACGACGAGCGGGTAGCCCTTGGTGACGATGTTCTTCGCCATGCCGTGGCCCATCAGACCGACGCCGATGAAGCCGATGGTGGGATTGTTGGATAGGCTCATGCTGCTTGCCCGCGGGGGCGCAGCATGTCATCCCGGCGAAAGCCGGGATCCATGGCGCCCAGACCGATCGGTGGATCCCGGCGTGCGCCGGGATGACAGGGAAATGTCACTTCTTCTTTGTCCCATTGAGTGTGCGGTAAGCCCGGAGCACCTGGCTGTCATCGGCCTTGCCGTGGCCCTGGCCCGACGCGGCGAGGAACATCTGGTGCGCCGCGGCCGCGAGCGGTGTCGCCTGGCGGTTCAGGCGCCCCTGGTCGAGCACGATGCCGAGGTCTTTCACGAAGATGTCGACCGCGCTCGTCACCGGTGGGTTGTCGAGCATCATCTTCGGCCCGCGGTCGCCCCACATCCACGAGTTGCCGGCCGACACCGAAATGATTTCGTGCATGGTCTGCAGCGACAGGCCCGCCGTCTCGGCGACGTTCATCGCCTCCGCCGCGGCGGCGATGTGCACGCCGCACAGGAGCTGGTTGATCATCTTCGCGGTCGAACCCAGGCCCGCCGTGGGGCCGACGTGGAAGATGCGTTTCGCGGTGGCTTGCAGCACCGGCAGCGCGCGCTCGAGTTCGGCGTTCGGCCCGGAGCACATGATGGTGAGTGCGCCGTCGCGCGCGCCGACCACACCGCCCGACACCGGCGCGTCGAGCATCGCCAGCCCGCAATCGGCCAAGCGCGCCGCCAAACGCGCCGCCTGCGCCGGCGGCTGGGTGCACGCCGCCACGACCAGCGCGCCGCGTGGCAGGGCCTGCTCGGCGCCGCCGTTGCCGTCGGCGTCGCCGAACAACACGCGTTCGGCCTGGTCGCCGTTCACTACCATCAGCCACAGGATGTCGGCGTCGCGCGCGACGTCGGCCAGCGACTCGGCCACTTCACCGCCGGCCGCCGCCAGATTGGCCAGCGCCTGCGCTTGCAGGTCGAAGCCGCGCACGCTATGCCCGGCCTTGACGATGTTGGCGGCCATGGGCAAGCCCATCGCCCCCAGACCGATGATGCCGACGCGCATCGCGTATTCCCTATTCCTTGACGGACCCGGTCATGCCGGACACGTAGTACTCGACGAAGAACGAGTAGATGAAGGCCACCGGCAGCGATCCGAACAGCGCACCGGCCATCAGCGAACCCCAGTGGTAGACATCTCCTTCCACGATTTCGGTGACCACGCCCACCGGCAGCGTCTTGATTTCGCTCGACGAGATGAAGGTCAGCGCATAGATGAACTCGTTCCACGACAGCGTGAACGCAAAGATGCCGGCAGAAATGAGCCCCGGCACCGCAAGCGGCAAGACGATCTTGGTGAGGATCTGCCAGCGTGTCGCGCCATCGATCAGCGCACACTCCTCGAGCTCAAACGGAATCGTGCGGAAGTAGCCCATCAACAGCCAGGTGCAGAACGGGATCAGGAAGGTCGGGTAGGTCAGGATCAGCGCCAACCGAGTGTCGAACAGGCCGAGCTGGTAAACGACGGAGGCCAGCGGAATGAACAGGATCGACGGCGGCACGAGGTAGGCCAGGAAGATCGCCAGGCCGACGTTCTTCGCGCCCGAAAAACGCAGTCGCTCGATCGCGTAGGCGGCCAGCACCGACGCCGCGAGCGAGAAGAACGTGGAGACCACCGAGACGAGCACCGTGTTCCACATCCACTGCGGATACGCGGTGTCGAACAGCAGCTTCTTCACATGCGCGAGCGTCGGCTCGATGATCCAGAACGGATTGCCGTCGCGCGACAGCAGTTCGTTGTTCGGCTTGAACGACGTGACGGCCATCCAGTAAAACGGGAACAGCAATACGAACAAGAAGATGCACAGCGGCAGATACGCCGTGACCCACTTGCGCGGCGTGGATTCGAGAAAATCCATGCCGCCCTGGTCGGCCGTGCCCGTGTTGGCGCTCATTTGTCCGCCCCTCCCTGTTGCCACGCACGCCGCTGCAAGCCGAAGTAGCTGAACATGATGGCGCCCAGCAGGAACGGCACCATCGCGATCGAAATCGCCGCGCCCTCGCCGAGCGCGCCGCCGGAAATGGCGCGCTGAAACGACAGCGTGGCCATCAGGTGCGTCGCGTTCAGCGGCCCGCCGCGCGTGATGACGTAGATCAACTGGAAGTCGGTGAACGTGAACAGCACCGAAAACGTCATCACGACGGCGATGATGGGCGTGAGCAGCGGCAGCGTCACATGGTGGAACTGCTGCCAGGGCGTGGCGCCGTCGATCGCCGAGGCTTCGTAGTACGACGGCGAGATCGTCTGCAAGCCGGCGAGCAGCGTGATCGCCACGAACGGCACGCCGCGCCACACGTTGGCGGCGATCACGGAGAAGCGCGCGTTCCACGGACTGCCCAGAAAGTCGATGTACTGGTCGATCCAGCCCATCTTCACCAACATCCAACTGATGATGGAAAACTGCGCGTCGAAGATCCACCAGAACGCGATCGCCGACAAGGCCGTCGGCACGATGTAGGGCAGCAGGATGACGGCGCGGAAGAAGCTCTTGAAGCGGATGTTCTTGTTCAGCAGCAGCGCCAGCCACAGACCGAGGAAGAACTTCAGCACGCTGGCGATCGTGGTGTAGAACAGCGTGTTGAACAGCGCGAGCTGCGTCACGCTGTCGCCGGCCAGGTACACATAGTTCTCGATGCCGATCCACTGCCCCGGCCGGCCGACCTTGGCGTCGGTAAAGCCCAGCCACACACCCAGCCCGAGCGGATAGGTGAGGAACAGCAGCAGCAACACCGCCGCGGGCAGCATGAAGATCAGCCCGAGCGCGTTGCGACTGTTCTGGAGTCTTTCAAGCATTGCGAATGTGCCGGCCGACGAGCGCCAACTGAACGTCGCCGGAGTGCGCGACGTTCACGGCGGATCAACCGTGTGCGAGGCTTGGGTCAAACCTTGCGTCAAACTTTGTAATAGCGCTCAGCGCGTTTTTGCGCCCGCTCGGCCGCTTCTTTGGGGGTCTTCGAGCCGCTCGCGGCTTCCGCCACCATGTTGACGACGATTAAATCGGCCGCCGCGCCTGCCGATGCGTAACCGAGCTTGCCTGCGTGCCCCGCCGGGCGCAGGTTCTTCACACAGTCGCGGTAGGGCGTGTGTTTCGGGTCCGAGGTGAAGATCGCCACCTTCGCGTACTCCGCCAGCGGCGGGGCGATGTAGGCGCCGGCCCCCGTGAGCCACGGGTCGAACTGCTCGGCTTCCATCATGAAGCGCAGGAACTCTTTGGCCGCCTGCGGAAATTTCGTGTACTTCATGATCATCTGGTTGAAGAACAGATGCGACTCGGTGGGAACGCCGACCGGGCCGACCGGGTACTGCGCGTGCTGCACGTCTTCCTTCAGATCCTTCACCTTCTGATCGCTCGAGGTCTTGGTCGCGTAGTAAATCGAGATGCCGTTGTTCGTGAGGCTGATCTGGCTGTCGAGGAAGGCCTTGTTGTTGTTCGGGTCCAGCCACGACAGCGTGCCCGGAATGAAGGTGGCGTACATCTCTTTCGCGTACTCCAGCGCCTTCAGCGTCTCGGGGCTGTCGATCACGACCTTGTTGTCGCTGTCGACGAGTTTGCCGCCGTGCGACCACATCAGCCAGTTGCACCACAGGCCATCGCCCGTGGCGTTGCCCAGCGCCATGCCGGCGGGCGTGCCCTTGGCGTGCAGCGCCTTGAGCAGGTTCAGGAAGCCGCCGGTGTCTTTCGGGAAGGTATCGAAGCCCGCCGCCTTGACCATGCTCTGGCGATACACCAGCATCGCCCCGGCGGCGCCCAGGCCGATGCCGATCCACTTCTTGCCGTCCGGGCGCAGATAGGCCTCGCACGCCGGGTACCAGCCGCCGTACTTCTTGCCGAGGTAGGTGGCGAGGTCGGTCACGTCGAGCAGCTTCTCGGGGTAAAGATTCGCGTCATCGTTGGTCGACAAGATGATGTCGGGCCCGGCGCCGGTGTTGGCCGCCACCGCGGCCTTGGGCCGCACGTCTTCCCAGCCTTCGTTGTCGACGCGCACTTCGATGCCGGTTTTCTCGGTGAACTTCTTGACGTTGAGCATGTAGGCGTCGATGTCGCCCTGCACGAAGCGGCTCCAGCGCAGCACGCGCAACTTGGCGCCCTTCTCGGGCTTGAAGGCGATGGCTTGCGCGTGCACGGCCGGAGCCAGGACGGCGGCACCGGTGCCTAGCGTGGCTGCGGCGGCAACGCCGGCCGAGCTTTCAAGAAACTTGCGGCGATTGAACGGGGTCATCTGGGTTCTCCTTCAGTGATCTGTTGGGTGTGGCGGGGGAACGGTGGTCGGGGGCGGGCGCCGCAGCCTCAGGCCGAGAGGCGCTGGCCGCTGTCGGCGTCGAACAGGTGCGCACGCTGCAAATCGGGCAGCAGGTGAATGGTACTGCCGGGGGCGAAGTCATGGCGTTCGCGAAACACCGCAGCGAGGTCCACGCCTTCGTGGCGGCAGGCGATGAAGGTGTCCATGCCGGTGGGCTCCATCACGACCACCTGCACCGCGATGCCGCCGCTGCCGGCCAGCGTCAGGTGCTCGGGCCGCGTGCCCAGGATCACGGCTTGGCCGTCGCTGCCACCCGACAGCGGCGGCGCGTCCAGGCGCGTGCCGTCGTTCAGTTCGACGTGAGCAGCCGCCGCGCCGCGTTTGAGCTTGCCTGGCAGGAAGTTCATGGCCGGCGAGCCGATGAAGCCGGCGACGAACTGGTTCGCCGGGTGGTCGTACAGCTCCAGCGGGCTACCGGTCTGTTCGATGTAGCCGTCGCGCATCACGACGATCTTGTCGCCCATCGTCATGGCCTCGATCTGGTCGTGCGTGACATAGACCGACGTCGTCTTCAGGCGTTGGTGCAATTCCTTGATTTCGCCGCGCATCGCGACGCGCAGCTTGGCGTCGAGATTGGACAGCGGCTCGTCGAACAGAAACACCTGCGGGTTGCGCACGATCGCGCGGCCCATCGCGACGCGCTGGCGCTGGCCGCCCGAGAGCTGGCGCGGGTAGCGATCGAGCAGCGCGCCGAGCCCCAGGATCTCGGCGGCGCGCGCCACGGTGGCGTCGATCTTGTCCTGGCTTTGCTTAGCCAGCGCCAACGAGAACGCCATGTTCGCGCGCACCGTCATGTGCGGATACAGCGCGTAGTTCTGGAACACCATCGCGATGTCGCGTTCCTTGGGCTGCATCAGGTTCACGACGCGCCCGCCGATGGAGATCTCGCCGTCCGTGATGTTCTCCAGCCCGGCGATCATTCGCAACAGCGTCGACTTGCCGCAGCCCGAGGGGCCGACCAGCACGGTGAACGAGGCGTCCGGGATTTCGATGTCGACGCCGTGCAGCACTTCGACGTCGCCAAAGCGCTTTTTTACCCCACGGATCGATACGCTGCCCATGTGCTCCCTGCCTGCCTCTTGCCTGCCCTGCGGTGCCGTGCCGTGCCGTGATTCACCCGGCAATGCCGAGCATTGGGGCGCACGATAGCGGCTGCATCAGCGCGCGTCGCTCGGTAGTTACCCGTTGGCCTGCCCCCAAGTCGTCTGATAACCTGACCATCATGTCAATTCTGGTGACGGAGCGCCTGTCCGACCGGCTCGCGAGCCTGCTCGCGGCTCAGCTCGAATCGGGCGCACTGGCGCCCGGTGACCGCCTGCCCACCGAAGCCCAGCTCGCCGCGTTGCACGGCGTGTCGCGCACCGTGGTGCGCGAAGCCGTGCACCAGCTCAAGTCGCGCGGCCTGCTGCGCTCGCGCCAAGGCTCGGGTGTGTACGTCGCGGCGCCGCCGCTGAACCAGTCATTGGCATTCGACCCCAAGGTGCTCGAGTCGATGACCGCGGTGACCCAGGTCGTCGAACTGCGTCGCGTACTCGAGGGCGAGATGGCGGCGCTGGCGGCGCAGCGCGCGACGCGCGAGCAGATTCGCGCCTTGCGGCGCGCGCTCGCGGCGCTGGACGCTGCGATGAGCGAGGGACGCGACGGCGTCGACGAAGACCTGGCGTTCCACCGCACGATCGGCGAGGCGACCGGCAACCCGCAGTTCACGCGCCTGCTCGTGTTCCTCGAGCAGTACTCGCGCGAGGCGATGCGCGTCACCAAGGGCAACGAGGCGCGCCACGCCGATTTTCTGCAGCAAGTGCGGGTGGAGCACCGCGCGATCGTCGAGGCGATCGCCGGGCGCGACGCCGACGCCGCGCGGCGCTGCGCGACCCAGCACCTGGAACGCGGACAATGGCGGCTCGAGGCCGGCGGCGCGATACTTCGCGCCCAGCCGGGCCCGAAGAACCCGAGGCCAGGGGCCGACGGCAGGGCCGGAAAGACCAGGACTGTGCGCGCATGAAACAAGGCATCGTGCTCGGCGTGATCGCCGACGACTTCACCGGCGCGACCGACGTCGCCGGCATGCTGGTGCAGGCCGGCATGAAAACCCTGCTCACGATCGGCGTTCCCGAGGTCGGCACGCCCGACACCGACGCCGTCGTCGTCGCGCTCAAGACGCGCACCGTGCCTGCCGCGGAAGCCGTGGCGAAGTCGCTCGCGGCGTTCCACTGGTTGCGTGGCGCCGGCGCGCAGCGCTTCTATTTCAAGTACTGTTCGACCTTCGACTCCACGCCCAAGGGCAACATCGGCCCGGTGATCGACGCGCTGATGGAGGTGCTGAGCACCGATTTCACGATCGCCTGCCCGGCGTTCCCGGTGAATGGGCGAACCATCTACCGCGGCCACCTGTTCGTCGGCGACCAGCTGTTGTCCGACTCGGGCATGCGCAACCACCCGCTGACGCCGATGCGCGACGCCAATCTGGTGCGCGTGCTGCAGTCGCAGTACTCCGCGAGCGTCGGGCTGCTGCGCCACGACGTCGTCGTGCAAGGCGTGCCGGCGGTGCAGAAAGCGATCGACGGCTTGATGGCCCAGGGCGTGCGCGTCGCGATCGCCGATTGCCTGGCCGACGCCGACCTGCACGTGCTGGCGCAAGCCTGCGCCGACTTCTCCTTGCTCACGGCGGGGTCGGGCCTGGCGCTGGGCTTGCCCAAGGCCTACCGCGAACGCGGCTGGCTGCAGCATGACCCGATGGCGGCAAAGCTCGATCGCATGGTTGGCCGCAGCGCCATCATTTCGGGTTCATGCTCCGAAGCGACGAACGCGCAGGTGGAGGCGTGGCGCGCAGCCGGCAAACCGGCACAGGCCATCGACCCGCGCGCGCGGGCGCGCGGCGAGCCGGTGCTTGACCGCACCGTGAACTGGGCACGCGAACGGCTCGACCGCGGGCCGGTGCTGATCTACGCAACGACCGGCGTCGCCGAGCTGGAAGCGATCCAAACCGAGCTCGGCATGGCGCAGGCGGGAGAGCTGGTCGAGACCGCGCTCGCGCAAATCGCGCGGCGCCTCATCGACAGTGGCGTGCAGCGCCTGGTCGTCGCCGGCGGCGAGACCTCGGGCGCGGTGGTGCAGGCGCTGCGCGTCGAGGCGCTGCGCATCGGCCCGGCCATTTGCCCGGGCGTGCCGTGGACGCAGGTCGAAGGCCGGCCGCTGTGGCTGGCGCTCAAGTCGGGCAACTTCGGTGGGCCGGAGTTTTTTACCGACGCATTCAAGGTGGCGGCGGCGAGCTGACCGCAGCGCCGACCTGAACCACGCCGCCGAGCCGAACCGACGCACGAGCTTCGCCCGCGACTTGCCGCGCCCCACACCTTTCCCTCCTCCCGCACCGTGCGCAGCGCCACCGCGCCACCCGACTTCCCGATGCAAACCTTGCGCACCGAAATTTGCCGCGTCGGCCGCTCGCTTTTCGAGCGCGGCTACGTGCATGCCAGCGCCGGCAACATCAGCGTGCGCCTGCCTGATGCATCGGGCTTCCTGATCACGCCCACCGATGCATGCCTGGGTTTTCTGGAGGCTGACTCGCTCGCCCATGTCGACGCCGCGGGCCAGCAGTTGAGCGGCGCACGCGCGAGCAAGACGTTGGCGCTGCACCGCGCCATCTACGCCGCCGACCCGAGCGCGCAATGCGTGATCCACAGCCACAGCACGCACCTGGTCGCGCTCACGCTCGCCGGCGCGTGGACCGAAGACGACGTGCTGCCGCCGATCACGCCCTACTACGTGATGAAGGTCGGCCATGTGCCCTTGATCGGCTACCGGCGCCCGGGCGACCCGGCGCTGGCCGACGACATCGCGCGCCGGATCGACGCCGCGCGCAGCCGCGGCCAGCTGCTGCGCGCCGTGCTGCACGAGCGGCTCGGGCCGAACGTGTGGCACGACAGCCCGGGCGCGGCGATGGCCGTGCTCGAGGAGTTGGAAGAAACCGCCAAGCTCTGGCTGATGAGCCAGCCCCGCCCCACGCCGCTCAGCGCCGCGCAGATCGACGAGTTGCGCAGCGCCTTCGGCGCGTCGTGGTGATCCACAACCAGCACCACAACCAGCACCACGACCAGAGCCACAACCAGAGGACCCCGCGCATGCCACGCTTTGCCGCCAACCTGTCGATGATGTACACCGAGGTCGATTTTCTCGACCGCTTCGCCGCCGCCGCCACCGACGGCTTTGCCGCGGTCGAATACCTGTTCCCCTACGCGTTCGACAAAACCGAGATCGCGGAGCAGCTGAAGGTCCACGGCTTGACGCAAGCCTTGTTCAACGGGCCACCTGGCGACTGGGACAAGGGCGAGCGCGGCCTGGCCAGCCTGCCCGGACGCGAGGCGCAGTTTCGCGCGAGCGTGACCGAAAAGGCACTGCCTTACGCGCAGGCTCTGGGTTGCCGGCGCGTGCACTTGATGGCGGGCCTGCTGCCCGAGGGCGCGGACCGCGCGGCGCACCGCGCCACGTACCTCGAGAACCTCGCCTGGGCCTGCAAACAGGCGGCCAGCCGCGGCGTGCAAATCCTGATCGAGCCGATCAATGTCCGCGACGTTCCCGGCTACTTTCTGAACCGGCAAGACCATGCGCACGAAGTCGTGCGCGAGGTCGGCGCGCCTAACCTGCTGGTGCAGATGGATCTCTACCACTGCCAGATCGTCGAGGGCGACGTGGCGATGAAAATCCGCAAGTACCTGGCCGATCCGCAACACAAAGGCCGGGTCGGCCACTTCCAGATTGCCGGCGTGCCCGACCGCAATGAACCCGATCGAGGTGAACTGTTCCATCCCTACCTGTTCGACCTGCTCGACGAGCTGAAATGGGATGGTTATGTCGGCTGCGAGTACCGCCCGAAAGCCGGCACGACGGCGGGCCTCGGTTGGTTCCAACCCTACAAACCACAGCAAAGGAAACCTGCATGAAACTCCTGATCACCGGCGGCGGCGGATTCGTCGGTTCGCGTCTCGCCTCGGCCCTGCTCGCGCGCGGGCAACTCGCCGGCCAGAAGATCCAAAGCGTGGTGCTCGCCGATCAGGTGGCGCCGCGCCCGGAGCTGCTGGCCGATGCGCGCGTGCAGGCGCGCACCGGGCCGCTGCTGGCGCAATGCGCGCAGTTTCGCGAAGAGGCCTTCGACGGCGTGTTCCATCTCGCCTCGGCGGTATCGGGCGAATGCGAAGCCGATTTCGAACTCGGGCTGCGCTCCAACCTGGACAGCACGCGTGCCCTGCTCGACGCGCTGCGCCTGCGCAGCGCCGGCGGCGCCACGCCGCGCTTCGTGTTTTCGAGTTCGGTCGCGGTGTTCGGGCCCGACGCGAGTGTGCCGCTGCCCAAGCAGGTGGCCGACGACACGCTGCCCGCGCCGCAGACCAGCTACGGCACGCAAAAGCTGATCTGCGAGCACCTCGTCTCCGACTACACGCGCAAGGGCTACATCGATGGGCGCTCGGCACGCTTGATGACGGTCACGGTGCGGCCTGGCCGGCCGAACGGCGCAGCGTCGTCGTTCTTCTCCGGAATCATCCGCGAGCCGCTTGCGGGCGAGGAATCGATCCTGCCGGTCAGCGAAGACGTGTCGCACCCGGTGTCATCTCCCGCGCTGACGATCGAAGGCCTGATCCGCGTCTTCGAGGCGACTCGCGACGAGCTGGGCGGGCGCCTGGCGCTGAACCTGCCCGCGCTCAATGTGCGCGTCGGCGAGATGCTGGCTGCACTCGAACAAGTGGCGGGCAAGCGCGTGCGAGAGCGCGTGCGCTACGTGCGCGACGAGCGCATTGCCGGCATCGTCGCCAACTGGCCGGGCGGCGCGAGCTTCGCGCGCGCCACGCGGCTCGGCTTGAAGCCGGCGGCGAACTTCGCCGACATCGTGCGCCAGTACATCGACGACTGCCGCGACGCGCCGAACGGCGAGGCCGCGCTGAAAGGGTTGCAATGAACCAGGTCGACCTGCAAGGGCGCGTCGCCGTCATCACCGGCGGCGCGCAAGGCATCGGCTATGCGTGCGCCGAGCGCATGTTGCGCAGCGGCGCGCGCGTCGTGCTGTGGGACATCGACGCCGCGCGGTTGACGCAGGCCCGGGACAAGCTGCTCGCGATCGGCCCGACGAGCACCGCCGTCGTCGAACTCACCGACGAGCGCGCGATCGCCGACGCGACGGCGCAGGCGATGGCCGAGCACAAACGCATCGATATTCTGCTCAACAACGCTGGCATCACCGGCGGCAACGGCAGCACCTGGGAGCTCGACCCCGCGGTGTGGCGCCGCGTCGTCGAAGTCAACTTGGTCGGCCCCTACCTCACCTGCCGCGCGATCGTGCCGCACATGATCTCGCAGAGCTATGGGCGCATCGTCAACATCGCGTCGGTGGCGGGCAAGGAAGGCAACCCCAACGCGTCGCACTACAGCGCGTCCAAGGCGGGCGTGATCGCGCTCACCAAATCGCTCGGCAAGGAACTCGCAGCGAAGGGCGTGCTCGTCAACGCCATCACGCCGGCCGCCGCCAAGACCGCGATGTTCGACACGATGACGCAACAGCACATCGACTTCATGCTGTCGAAGATTCCGATGGGGCGCTTTCTGGGCGTGGAGGAAGTGGCGGCGATGGTGGCCTGGCTGTCGTCGTCCGACTGCTCGTTCAGCACGGGCGCGGTGTTCGACTTGTCGGGCGGGCGCGCCACCTATTGAGCGCCGCCCGAACGACATGGTGCGGTAGGCCAATGACGGCCGGATGTCAGTTTGCGCTGGGGCTTCAAGCGAAAGCCGGCTGTCCGTGCAAGCCCAGCCTGCCGACGACTGTGCGCCAGGGCGGTGGCGGCGCCCCCGTGCTCCGGCCCTCGCGCGTAAGCCCGCATGCGCGCAGCGAACGGCAGCTTTGGGCCGACCGCGGACGCCCATTCTTGTACGATTGAGCGCGAATTCGTATGCGAAGATAGCCCAGCCTTGAACTGTTTCGTGGTGATCCCGTGTACACGCGCCGTTTGATCGTCGCTTGCCTGGTGCTCGGCATGCACGGATGGTCGCGCGGCCAAGCCCAGGCCGTGCCGGTGCCGAACAAGCGCTGGTACGAAGCCGCGGCGGCGCTGCGGGGTCTGGCGCTGTCTTGGGGCGACCAGCCCTACGGTGCGGTGCTGGTGCTCGGCGACGAACTCGTCGGCGAGGGCCCGAGCCGGGTGGTCCAGCGCGGCGATGCCTCGGCTCACGCCGAGCGCGAGGCGATCCGCGACGCGCAGCGCCGGCTGCAACGCACGCGGCTCGACGGCAGCGTGCTGTACTCGACGTCGCGGCCGTGTTCGGCCTGCGAAGCTGCCGCGGCGGCAGCCGGCGTGCACCGCATGGTGTTCGGCGAAGACCTTGTCGACGCCGGCGCACCGCGCCCTTGAAATTCGCCGCGCTCACCTTCGTCGGCGGCCGCGTTCCGAAAGGCGCATCGGCCGCCGGGCCCACAGCGCTACGATTCAAACATGCGCATCGAAGCCGTCACCCCATTCATCCTGCACGTTCCGGTCACCGGCGCGCAGATCGCCGACAGCACGCACACCGTGTCGCACTGGGGTGTCGTCGGTGCGCGCATCGACGTTGAAGGCGGCTCGAGCGGCTACGGCTACACCGGCACGCATGCGCACCTGGCGAGCGACCAGTTGATCACGCGCTGCATCGAGACCTGCCTCGCGCCGCTGCTGGTGGGCGAAGACGCGCGCGCGGTGACGCGGCTCTGGCAGCGCATCGCACGGCATCCGGCATTGCAATGGGTCGGGCGTGCCGGCATCACGACGCTCGCGCACGCGGCGATCGACGTGGCGCTGTGGGATCTGAAGGCGAAGGCCGCCAAACAACCGCTGTGGAAGCTGCTCGGCGGCCATGCGCGCGAAGGGGTACGAGCCTACAACACCGACATCGGCTGGTTGAGCCTGCCCGACGCCACCTTGCTGCGCGGCGCGCAAGACGCGGTGCAACAGGGCTTCACCGGCATCAAGATCAAGGTCGGCTCGGGCGTCGAGCGCGACTTGAAGCGCCTGCGCGCGGTGCGCAAGGCGATCGGCCCCGACGTAACCCTTGCGATCGACGGCAACGGCAAATGGGATCTGCCGACCTGTCAGCGCTTCTGCCGCGCCGCCGAAGACCTGGACGTGTTCTGGTTCGAAGAACCGCTGTGGTACGACGACGTGAAAGGCCATGCGCAGCTCGCGCGCGCGACGCGCATCCCCATCGCCCTGGGCGAACAGCTCTACACCACCGACGCGTTCGCCGAGTTCTTTGCCCAGCAGGCGATCCACTGGGTGCAGCCCGACGTGACACGCATGGCCGGCATCACCGAAGTGCTGCGCGTGTGCGAGATGGCGCACGCAATGCGCCTGCCCGTCGCGCCGCACGCCGGCGACATGAGCCAGGTGCACGTGCACCTGGCCTACGCGCATCCGGCGATCGCGGTGCTCGAGTACATCCCGTGGATCAAGGACTGCTTCACCGACCCGGCCGAGGTGCTGGACGGCTGGTTCAAGCTGCCCCAAGAGCCAGGCGCCGGCACCACTCCGACGCCGGCCGCGCTGCAACAGTTCGGCAAGGCCGTCGATTGAACTTGCAGCACGACCGTATCGTTGCGCAGACGCGCGCGTGGGTCGAGCGTGTCGTGATCGGCCTGAACCTGTGCCCGTTCGCCAAGGCGGTTCAGGTGCGCGGGCAGATCCGCTACGCCGTGTGCGACGCCACCGATGAAACGGGCTTGCTCACGATGCTGCGCGATGAACTGGAGCGGCTGGCACGCAGCGACCCCGCGCTGACCGACACCACGCTGTTGATTCACCCGAGCGTGCTGAGCGACTTCGACGCGTACAACCAGTTCCTCGACGCTGCCGATGCCCTGCTCGTCGACGCCGGCTTCGACGGCATTTTTCAACTCGCGAGTTTTCATCCTGACTATCGCTTCGCCGGCACCGCGAGCGATGCCATCGACAACGCGACGAACCGTTCGCCGTACCCGATGCTGCACCTGCTGCGCGAAGCAAGCGTCGCGCGTGCCGTCGCGGCCTTCCCCGACACCGCGGATATCTACGAGGCGAACATCCGCACGCTGCGCGCCCTGGGCACGGCCCAGTGGCGCGCCTTGATGGCGCAGTGCCACGCCGAAGGGCGTGCTGACGACGCCGACGGCGATGCCTCGCGCTCGGCGTAGCATCGGTGCTGACCTTGCCCAGCGAGCCTGCCCAACGACCCTGCCCAAAGACCCGACCCAACCATCACTCATGCTGCAATTCGAAGACATTCGCGCCGCCGCCGCGCGTTTGAAAGGCGTGGCGCATCGCACCCCGGTGCTGCGCTCGTCGACGCTCGACGCCCTGCTCGGCGCCCAGGTGTTCATGAAGGCCGAGAACCTGCAGCGCATGGGGGCGTTCAAGTTTCGCGGTGGCTTCAATTCGGTCAACGTCTTGAGCGATGCGCAACGCGCGCGCGGTGTCGTGGCGTTCTCCTCGGGCAACCACGCCCAGGCCGTGGCGCTGGCGGCGCGGCTGCACGGCTGCACGGCGACGATCGTGATGCCGCACGACGCGCCGGAAAACAAGGTCGCCGCCACGCGCGGCTATGGCGCCGAAGTGGTGCTGTACGACCGCTACCGTGAAGACCGCGCGATGATCGCGAACCGCATCGTGCAAGAGCGCGGTTGCGAATTGATCCCGCCGTTCGATCACCTGCCGGTGATGGCGGGCCAGGGAACTGCGGCGCTGGAGCTGATCGAGGACTGCGACGAACTCGACGCATTGATCGTCTGCGCCGGCGGCGGTGGCCTGCTCTCCGGCTGCGCGGTCGCGGCCAAGCACCTGCTGCCCGAGATTTCGGTCTACGGCGCCGAGCCGGAACGCGGCAACGACATGCAGCAGTCGCTGCGCAGCGGGCGCATCGTCAGCATCGAGGTGCCGAGAACGATCTGCGACGGCCAGCAGACGCAGGCAGTGGGGCGCCAACCCTTCGAGGTGATCCAGGCGCTGGTGCGCGACGTTCTCACCGCGCCTGACCCGGCGGTGGTGGATGCGATGCGCTTCGCATTCGAGCGCATGAAGATCGTGCTCGAACCCTCGGGCGCGTGCGCGCTCGCGGCGTTGATGGTGGCGCCGCAGCGCTTTCGCGGCCAGCGCATCGGTGTCACGCTGTCGGGCGGCAACATCGACGCGGCGCGGTTCAGTGCGCTGCTGAGCGGTGCCGAAAAGGTGGATTGAGGCTGGATTTGGCCAGGCTGGTCAGGCCACGAGGGGGACACGATGAAACCGAGCACCGTCTGGACCGTTGCGCTCGTGCTGCTGGGCTTGATCGCCGGCGGCTTGTACTGGTGGCAGCTCGAGTCTCGGTCCGGGCCGCCGAACCCGGTGGCAGCTCCGGCTGCGTCACCGATCGCGGCGGCGCCCCCTGCCCAGGCTTCGGTCATGGCGCCGCCACCGGCCGCTTCGGCGGCCGTTCCGGCACCGGCGGTTGCCGCGCCGCCGAGCACGCTGGCCGAGGCACTGACCGAAACCTTCGGCGAAAAAGCACTGCTGCGCTGGCTCAATGTCGACGCGCTGGCGCACCGCGTCGCGGTCACGGTGGACACGCTCGCACGACCGCATTCGCCAGCCCGGTTCTGGCCAGTGCACCCGACACCGGGGCGCTTTGCCACGCAGGCGGCCGGCAATGCCGAGGTCATCGCCGCCGCGAACGCCAAGCGCTATGCGGAGTTCGTTTCGTGGGTCGAGACGCTCGACGCAAAAGCCGTCGTCGCGCTGTACCGGCGCCTCTACCCGCAATTGCAGCGCGCCTATGAAGACCTGGGCTATCCGGGACGTTCTTTCAACAACCGGGTGCTGGGCGTCATTGACCACCTGCTCGAGACACCCTCGGTCGCCGAGCCGATCGGCGTCAATCTGCCCAATGTGAAAGGGCCGATCCAGCCGGTCCGGCCCTGGGTAATCGTGGAATTCGCCGACGAGGAGCTGGAGGAAAAGTCCTCGGGTCAGAAGCTGATGCTGCGCATCGGCAAGGACAACGCGCAGCGGCTCAAGGTGAAGCTGCGCGAGCTGCGCGCCGCGCTCACGCAGCCGCGCTGAGGCTCGGCTCGACGAGCGTGAGGCGCGGTTCGAAACGCGCTGCCCCGCTGCCCTGGTTGCCCTCGTCGCCCTCGTTGCGGATTGCGGCCGTGCCGCAGCTCTGAACCTGTTCGGCAACGCCGCGCGCGGTGAGCGTCATCACGCGTTCTTCGTCGGCGCGCGCGATCTCGCGCATCAACACGCAGTCGACGCCGCGCAGCACGCCGCGCTCGCGCAGCACGGTGTCGCGGTAAGACTTCGCCGCCGCGTTGCGCATCAGCAAATAGGTCTTGTAGAGCCAGGGGTGCTGTTCGTCGAGCACGCCGGCGTGCAGGCCGAGCTGGCCATAGGCGATCTCGACGGAGGTGAGGCTGAAGGCCTTCATCGTACCGAAGGCCACCGCGAGCAGGCCGCCGAGCAAGCTCGTCAGGCAAATCACTTCAAACGCCGAGAGCACGCCGCGGCCGGCGGCGCCGAGGGACGACTCTTGCAGCATCAAGCCCATCAACCCGGCGGCGAATACCGCGACTCCGAGCGGCGTCGTGAAGCGCATCGCATCGGTCCTTTTGTAGCGCGGCGACAGCGCGAATTCACCGGCCAGTCCGGCCAGTTCAGCGTCCGACAAGCCAGCGACCTGGCGCGCCGTGGCGAGTTCGCCCTGCTGCGTCAAGCGCTGGCTCAAGCGCGCCATCTGGGCCTGCGCGGCCGGAGCAGCCGAGTGGGGCCGATAGCCCTCGCCCGAACGCTCCAGCGCGGCCTTGCTGGTGACGGAGCCTTGCACGAGTTGACCGAACATGGATGCGACTGTCATAGAGATGCCCTTTCTTCAACGCCACCGACTCAGGGAATCGGTGGCACTGCCGTTGCGAATCCGTAGCCGAAGCATCGCAGCGGCGCGGACCAGCGACGAGACCCCGAAGCGATGCCCGCCCACGAACCGAGGGGCGAAATCGGGTCCTTCGCGGCGCGCCGATACAACTCGCGGGGGCTCCCTCCCCTGCCGCTGCACACAAAGTCACGCAACTCAGACCATGGCTCGGTCGACGTGATACGTTTGAACACTACCGCGTCGCTTTCCCGCCACGCTGCGCGCAGGCGACGCTGTAACGGTGCATCCAACTGTTAGCGCTGGGCGCCGCAGGTCGCCGCGGGTCGCGAACCCAGGCGGGGTGCCGCGAGCGCTGCGGCGGTCGAGCCGCGCCGATATCATGGCGCCCCTTTCCCATCGGAGTCCGCAGTGAATTCACGCCCACGTCTTGGTCTTATCTCGCAGGCGGCAGCCGCGCTGATCCTCATGGCGTCGACCGCGCAAGCCCAGTCCCCTGCCGAAACCGCCGCCGTGACTACGCCCAGCGGCCTGGTCTATCGCTCGCTGAAGGACGGCACGGGCGCGAACCCGAGCGCGAGCGATGTCGTCAAAGTGCACTACCGAGGCACCTTCCCCGACGGCAAGGAGTTCGACAGTTCGCTGGCGCGCGGCAAGCCGGCCGAGTTTCCGCTGGGCGGCGTGATCAAGTGCTGGACCGAGGGCGTGCAACGCATGAAGGTCGGCGGCAAGGCCAAGCTGATCTGCCCGCCGGCCATTGCTTACG
>JANOLA010000492.1:0-3302 GCA_031419535.1 Burkholderiales bacterium
CTTCTTCGATGGCGATTTCGTCGAACGGGTTCATGCTCATCTTCACATTCGCGATGTCCACGCCGGTGCCGTCGGACTTGACGCGCACCTTGACGTTGTAGTCGACGACGCGTTTCACCGCGACCAAGATCTTCATTGCAATGTTCTCCTCGATACCGATGGTCTTTGCCGATTCTAGTCAGGGCGCGATTCAGTGGGCCTTCGCGGTTTCCGCGCCGCGCTCTACATCGATCGGCCGCAAAAGGAACCATCCGACCACGAAGAAAAGTGCAGTGGACAAGATCGCGAGCCGGTGGTTGCCCGCGGTGAGCCAGGTCACGAGGCCGTAGGTCACCGGCCCGACGATCGACGCCAGGCTCGTCGCGAACGCCCACAGCCCATAGAACTCAGCCAGCCGCTGCGACGGCGCGAACAGGCCGACGATCGCGCGCCCCGCCGATTGGCTGGACCCCATGCAGAGGCCCGCAACCACCGCAGCCACCCAGAACAGCGCAGGCCCGGTGGCAGAGTAGGCGAGCAGCGTCATCACCACCCAACCGATGAGAGTGAAGCCGAGCGCGCGCTTGTGGCCGATGCGGTCTTGCCAGTAGCCGAAGCCGAACGCTCCCGCGGCCGCCGCGATGTTGACGAGAAAGATCAACATCATCGTTTCGATCTGCTTGAAGCCGAGCACCTGCTCGGCGTACACCGCGGCGAGCGCGATCACGACAGCGATGCCGGCCTGGTAGAAGAACCCGCAGCCGAGCAGCCAGATGAAGTCGCGGTAGGCGCGCGCCTCGCGAAACGTCTGGCCGATGCGGCGCAGCGATGCGAGCAGACCCCCTTCGCGCAAGGCGTCAGGCTGCGGCACGGCGCGCTCTTTCAGCAGGGCAAACGTGGCGAGCGACGCCAGGCCGTAGATCGCCGCGGTGATGAGCATCGTGACCGGAACGTAGTCGGTCGCCGGAATGCCCCGTGCCTGCGCCCACAGCACGTACGCGAGGCCGATGCCGAGCGCCAACATGCCGCCGAAGTAGCCGAAGCTCCAACCCCAGCCGGAGACCCGGCCGATCGACGCCGGCCGCGCCAGCTCCGGCAAGAACGCCGCCGTCATGCTCTCACCGTACGCGTAGAACAGGTTCGACAACACGATCAACACGATCGCCAGCGCCACCTGACCGGCACCCACCGAAGCGAGCCCCGCCGTCATCACGACACACGCCGCGGTGGTGAACATCAGCACGCGCTTCTTCGCGGCGCGCAGGTCGGCGTAGGCGCCGAGTGTGGGAATCGTCAGCATCACGAGCCCGCGCGACAGCCCGAGCGCGAACGTCCAGGCGAGCGTTGCCCATGGCGCGCTACCGGCGACCGTGCTGACGAAGTAGGCACTGAACACCGCCGTCAACACGACCGTCGTGTAGCCCGAGTTGGCGAAGTCGTACATCGCCCAACCGAACACCTCGCGCTTGCGCACGCCCTCGTTGAGCGCTTCCTGAGGGAACAGGGCCATGCGGCCTCCAATGCTGAACAGAGCTGCCAGGGGAGCCCTCTTGAGTAAATGTGGCTTTGCCACTTTACTCAACCCCCCTCGGGGGGCGGACGACGTAAGGCGTCGGCCTGGGGGCGCTCGGTGACGCCGATGGCTCAACCCGAGCGGCGCTTCGCGGCAGTATCCATGAAACCGAGCGGTGCCCACAATGTCACCGTTGACCCGACTTCAGCACCGTTTGCGCTGGGAGCCAAGCCGGGCCCGGACCGGTATGGGTTGGCGGATGGCTATATTTGCGCGGGCACGGACTGTCGGGCCATGTCGGCCCGCGAGTTCCGTCGGCCAGGAGTCGATCATGCAACGTCGCGACGCACTCAAGTGTTTCGGTGCCACCGGAGCCACGCTCGGCCTGCCCGCCTTCGCGCAGGCCAAGGCCATCGTGCTCGGCCAATCCGCCGCGTTCACCGGCCCGGCCAGCGCGCTGGGCGACCAGTTCAAGCGTGGCGCGCAACTGTTTTTCGACCGCGTCAACGCGCGTGGCGGCGTCGCGGGCCGGGCGATCGAGATGCAAGTCCTCGATGACGGCTACGAGCCCGATCGCTGCGCCGCGAACACGAAGAAACTGCTCGACTCGGGCGTGTTCGCGCTGTTCGGCTACATCGGCACGCCCACCAGCCTGGCGGCGCTGCCGCTGGCCACCGCGGCGAAGGTGCCGTTCATTGCGCCGTTCACCGGGGCCGAGGCGCTGCGCACGCCCTTCAACCGTTACGCGTTTCACGTGCGCGCGTCGTACTTCGACGAGACGGCGCAAATCGTGAAGCTGCTGACGACGATGGGCCTGAAGCGCATCGCCGTCTTTTACCAGAACGACAGCTACGGCAAGGCGGGGCTCGACGGCGTGACGCGAGCCCTGGCGCCTCTGGGGCTGCAAGCCGCGGCGCTCGGCACCGTCGAGCGCAACACGGTGGACGTGGCCGCCGCGGTGAAGTCCATCCTCGCCGGCAACCCGGATGCGATCGTGCAGATCAGTGCGTACAAATCGTGCGCCGCGTTCATCCTCGCGGTGCGAGGCGCGGGCTACCGCGGCACGTTCTACAACGTGTCATTCGTCGGCACGAAGGCGCTGGCCGACGAGCTGGGCAAGGATGCGCGCGGCGTCGCGGTCAGCCAGGTGATGCCCTTTCCGTTCACACCCGCGAGCCCGTTGACGGCCGAGTACCTGAGCGCCGGCAAGGCTGCCGGCGGCGGCAGCTTCGACCCCAACTACAGCAGCATGGAAGGATTCGTCGCCGCCAAGACCTTGGTCGAAGGCCTGAAGCGCGCCGGCGGCAACCTGACCTCGGAGGGCCTGATCGCCGGGCTCGAGGCGATGCACGACGTGAACCTCGGCGGCTTCTATGTCGACTTCTCGCCGCAGAAGCACACCGGTTCCAAGTACGTCGATCTGACCATCCTGACGGAAGAGGGCAAGGTCAGGCGTTGAGCGGCACGGGAAGGCCGGCAGGTAGCGGCAGGTTTGCGCGGGACGCTGGGTGGTGCCCGAGACGGGAATCGAACCCGTACGCCCTCTTTCGAGCAGCGGCGGATTTTAAGTCCGCTGTGTCTACCAATTTCACCACCCGGGCGAGCCTAGGAGCCTGTCGGGCTTTGGGTCGAGCCCGCGTTGGGCCAGGAAAGGGGCTCAGTCTAGGCGCAAAGCGCAGCGATACCGGGCGGTATCGCGAGCATTTGCAACGAAGGATCAGCCCCGTTCCAGGCTCAACCCGAAGGGCGGGGGCGCGGGCCCGACCCGAAGGCCGACAGCCTCCTGGGCAGGCAAACCCGCCCGGGTCGG
>JANOLA010000493.1:0-2934 GCA_031419535.1 Burkholderiales bacterium
CACATAGCGCCCCGGCGCGGGCTCGATGATCGGGTGCTCTCGGCTGCCTAACTTCTTGGGTGAGGCGACCTTGCTGCCGCCATGGTCGGACAGCCATGCCATCCACGCCGGCCACCAACTGCCGGGCACCGATTGCGCGCCTTCCAACCAGCGCTGCGGGTCGGGCTGCAACTTGCCCACCCAGTGGTTGCGCTTGCCCTTGGCCGGCGGGTTGATGACACCGGCGATGTGGCCGCTGGCACCGAGCACGTAGGTGCACTCGCCGCCCAGCAATTGGCTGCTCGTGTAGGCCGATTGCCAGGGCACGATGTGGTCTTCTCGCGAGGCGTAGAGGAAGGCGGGGATCTTGATGCGCCCCAGATCCACCGGCTGCCCGCATTGCACGGTCGCCCCCGGCACGCGCAGCTTGTTTTCGAGATAGGCGTTGCGCAGATACCAGCAATACATGGGGCCTGGCAGGTTGCTGTCGTCGCCGTTCCAGAACAGCAGGTCGAAGGCGGGCGGTGGTTTGCCTTTGAGGTAGCCGTTCACGACGTAGGGCCAGATCAGATCGTTGGCGCGCAGCGAGGCGAACACCTGCGCCAGTTCGCGCCCCTTGAGCAAGCCGCCCTGGCCGATCTCGGCCTCGCGCGAGGCGAGCGAGGCTTCGTCGACGAGCAGGCCGAGCTCGCCGCCGTCGGAGAAGTCGAGCAGCGTCGTCAGCAGGGTCACGCTGGCCACGGAATCGTCGCCGCGCGCCGTTAGCACGGCGAGCGCGCACGACAGCAGCGTGCCGCCGACACAAAAGCCGAGCGCATTGATCTTGTCGGCGCCACCCTTGCCGCCCTTGCCGCCGCTGGCGCTGTTGCCGCCCTTGCAGACAGCGAGCGCCGTATGGATCGCCGCGATCACGCCCTGTTCGACGTAGTCGTCCCAGCCCAGGTGCTGTTGCGGCTCCGAAATATTGCGCCACGACACCAGGAATACGTTGTGCCCTTGGGCGAGCGCATGTGCGACGAGCGAGTTCTCGGGCTGCAGGTCGAGGATGTAGAACTTGTTGATGCACGGCGGCACGATCAGCAGCGGCCTGGCGTACACCTTGGCGGTGACGGGTTGGTACTGGATCAACTGAATCAACTCGTTCTCGAACACCACGCTGCCGGGCGTCGTGGCGACGTTGCGGCCGACTTCGAAGGCCTGGTCGTCGGTCATCGCGATGCGCCCCTGCGACAGGTCAGCCATGAACAGCTTCATGCCCTCCATCAGACTCGCGCCGCCCGATTCAACCGCCAGCTTCATGGCTTCGGGGTTCGTCGCCAGCGAATTCGCAGGGCTCAGCGCATCGACCACCTGGCGCAGCAGGAAACCCATCTGCGCCTTGCTGCGTTCATCGAGCGGTGCCGCCGCCAGCGCCTGTTGCAGGCTCGCCGCCTGCATGTTGTAGGACTGCGCCAGCGCGGCGAAGCGCGGGTCGCCCTGCCAGGCGTCGTCGGCGAAGCGGCGGTCCGGTGTGGCTGCGCCCTGATTGGTGACATACCCCGGTGCAGCTGCTGCACCCAGCGCGCCGGGCCACCACGGCAGCAGCGTCTGCAGCGCCTGCTCGTGCAACGTCAGCCAATTCGGCAGGGCTTGCTGCCAGAGTGTGAATGCATCGCTCAGGTCGCCCTGGTCGCCCTTTGCACCCGGCGCGGCGCCGGGCCACTGGGCGAGCAAGTCGCGCCACCATGCGGTGGGGTCAGGCAGGGGCCCGGGGGTCGATGTCGTCATGATGGCTTGCTCCTTGTCGGGTTTGATTTGCAGTGTGCGCTGCGTCGCGTTCCCTTGCTGTGCTTCGATGCCGTGGCGGGGGGAGGCGAATCAGGACCACGTGACCGCAGCCGAGAACATATACCCCGCACCATAAACCGTCTTGATGACCTTCGGATTCTGCGGGTCGCTCTCCAACTTGCGGCGCAGGCGCGAGATGCGCACGTCGATGCTTCGGTCCAGCGGCGAAAGGTCACGCTGGCCCATCAGCTGCTCGCGATTCAAGATCTGGTGCGGCCGCTCGACGAACGCGCGCAGCACCTGGGTTTCGGCAACGCCCAGAACATGTTCGCCACCGTCGGCGGCGCGCAGCACATTGGCGGCGCAGTCGAGCGTCTAGCCGAGGAAGCTGGCGTAGCGCCGCGCCTGCCCCGGCGCGGCGCCGGGCTTGCTGGCGCGCCGGCGCAGGATGCTGCGCACGCGCGCCACGAGTTCGCGCGCCTCGAAGGGCTTGACGACGGAGTCGTCGCCGCCGTGCTCCAGGCCGATCACGCGGTCCGCCGCGTGGCCGCGGCCGGTGAGGATGAGCACGCCGCAGCTCGACACTTCGGCGATTCTGCGCACCAGGTCCATGCCGTCCATGTCGGGCAAGCCGAGATCGATGATGCACAAGTCAGGTCGTTCGGTCTGCAGGCGGCGCAGCACGTTGGCGCCATTGCGGTAAGCCTCGGTGCTGAAGCCGAATTGACGCAGGGCATCGACGACCAGCTTGGACACCGCGTCATCGTCCTCGACGACGAAGATCAACGCCTCGGGTGGTGCTGCGTCGTGCGCTCTCGGCTGATTTGGTGTCATGTCAGCGATCCATCGATGCGCGCACCGCGACGCACGAAGTTCTGTTGCTGCGAGAGTTGCGTTCTTGGCTTGTTGCTGCCGTTTGCTTGGATCCGCTTTCACTTGCGAGGGCTGGCGCGGCGCGGCAGGCGCTACCCGCAGGGGGCTCATGCTGTGGCGGTCTGCGCTTCGCTCCGACTCCGCTGTGGTGCTCGCTCTGTGGTCGCGCCGCGAACTCGCTGCGCTCACTGCGTTCGCTACGCTCAAACAGGCGCGGCGAGTCAGTTTTGGAAGCGCGCTGCGCGCGCCGACCACAGAGCGAGCACCACAGCGGAGTCGGAGCGAAGCGCAGACCGCCACAGCATGAGCCCCCTG
>JANOLA010000494.1:0-2768 GCA_031419535.1 Burkholderiales bacterium
TCAAGGCGAAGCGCAAGCCGAAGTTCGCGGGGTAGGGCCGCAGAACGCGGGCAGTCTGACGTGGACGGTCGGCGTCACCGACCCGCTGTGGACTCCGAGCGAGCCCCATCCCAGCGAAACACCCAATGCGCCCGGTCGCGCGTGGTGGCGATCAAGCGCGCGTTGGGCTCGTCGGTGCCCGCCGCCCATGCACGCGCATGTTCGAGCGTGCGACCGAACCGCACGTGGCGCTGCGTGAGGCGCTCGACGCGCAGTGTGTCGTCAGCGTCGACGTACCAGCATTCATCGAGTAGCGCCGCCACGCCGATCCAGTCACCCTGGTCGAGCAGCAGGTAGTTGCCCTCGGTGATGAGCAGGCGTGTCGCGGCATGGACGCCGATGGCGCCGGCCACCGCCTCTTCGATCTCGCGCCGGTATTCGGGCGCATACACGGTCGCTTCGTCGCCGGCTTCGCCCTGCTCGCGCAGCCGGCGCAGCAAGGCGGCGTAGCCGGCAGCGTCAAACGTGTCGGGTGCCCCCTTGCGGTCCCTGCGGCCGAGGCGCTGCAATTCGCTGTTCGAAAGGTGAAAGCCGTCCATCGGAACCACCTGCGCCGCGCCCGCACTCGCCTCGCACAAGGCCGCAGCGAGCGTCGACTTGCCGGCACCCGGCGGCCCCACCAGGCCCAGCAGCGTGCGCCGGCCTCGAGCGAGCAGCCGTTGCAGGCGCGCCTGCGCTTCGGCGGGCAGGGCGGGGTTCGTTGGAGCGGGCTTGGGTGTCATTGGCACGTCGGAAGTATCGGCGCCTTGCGGGGGTCGCCAGTGCGCGACGCACATCGCTGCACCGGAAGCCTCAGGGTTTGATTGACTTGCCGCACTCGTCGTATCGGCAAGAATAGCCGCGTGAAAGGCGGCGACCAATTTCACGCGGTTGCACTACAAGCCCTGGAGACAAAACCATGAACACCCGAAAGCTCGCCCAGTGCCTCGGACTGGCCCTGCTGGCGCTGACCGCCGCGGCGCACGCCGCCCCCAGCCTGCTCTTCATCGGCAACAGCTTCACCTACGGCGCCGGTTCGGCAGTGCGCTTCTACCGCGCTGATTCGGTGACCGACCTGAACAACGAAGGCATCGGCGGCGTTCCGGCCTTGTTCAAGTCGTTCAGCTCGCAGACAGGGCTCGACTTCGACGTGTTTCTCGAAACGCGCGGCGGCAGCGGTCTGGACTTTCACTACGAGAACAAGCTCGGCGTGATCGGCCAGCGCGCTTGGGACAGGGTCGTGATGCACGGCTTCAGCACGCTGGATGCGAAGAAGCCGGGCGACCCGACCACGCTGGTGGTGAGCACGCGCCAGGTGGCGGATTTCCTGCGCGGCCGCAACCCTGGCGTCGAGATCCACCTGCTTGCCACCTGGTCGCGCGCCGACCAAACTTATCCTTCGACCGGAGCCTGGGCCGGCAAACCCATCGACGTGATAGCGCGCGACATTCGCGCGGCCTACGACCTCGCGGCGCAGGCGCCCGGCGTGAAAGGCGTGATTCCGGTGGGCGAAGCGTGGAACCGGGCGATGCAGAGCGGTGTGGCCGACCCGAACCCTTACGACGGCTTGGAAGCCGGCAAGATCAACCTGTGGACCTACGACCACTACCACGCCAGCACGCACGGCTATTACCTCGAAGCGCTGGTCGTGTTCGGCAGCCTCACCGGTCGCGACCCACGCTCGCTCGGTGAAAACGAATGTTCGGGTTACGAGCTCGGCCTGTCGCGCCCAGAAGTCAAGGCGCTGCAACAAGTGGCGTTCGACCAGCTCGCAGCCAGCGTGGCGCCCGCGCCGCTGGTGCTGCCCAAGCCGGTGAACCCGGAGCGTTGCGTGCGGGTGCGTTGATCCGCCGGCCTTGCTATCCTGCGCCATCACGCATCTCCAGGAGGCAAACATGAAGCCCAATTCAATCAAGCGCGACGTGCTCGCCGGCAAGCCGGTCGCCGGGGCGATGGTGTTCGAATTCTTTTCGCCGGGCGTCGCGACGATCCTCGCCAACGCCGGCTGCCGCTTCGTGCTCTACGACATGGAGCACACCGGCCTCGGCTTCGAGACGCTGAAGTGGCTGTTCGCGAGTTGCCGCGGTTTGCCGATCGAGCCGATGGTGCGCGTGCCGCGAGGCGAATACACCTGGCTCGCGCGTGCGCTCGACCTCGGCGCGCGCGGCGTGATGATTCCGATGGTGGAATCGGCCGAGCACGCCCAGGCGATCGTGCAGGCGTGCCGCTACCCGCCGCACGGCCGGCGCGGCGCGGCGTTCGGCTTCGCCCAATGCGACTATCTGGGCGGCGACGTCGGGCAGAAGATCGCCAAATACAACGAGCGCACGCTGATCATTGCGCAGATCGAAACCGTGCGTGGGCTGGAACGCGTGGATGAGATCGCCGCGGTCGACGGCATCGACGTGCTCTGGGTAGGGCACTTCGATCTGTCGAATTTCATGGGCATCCCGGCGCAGTTCAATGACCCACGCTTCGACGCCGCGATGCGCAAGGTGGCGCAGGTCGCGCGCGCGAACGGCAAGGCGGCCGCGTTCATGGCCACCGACGCGGCGTGGATCGCACGCGTGCGCGAAATGGGCTACACGATGATCGCCGGCGGCACCGACACCGGTCTGCTCGAACTTGCGGTGAAGAACATGGTGGGGCAGATCGAGGCGGGGGCGCGATGAGCGCGGCGCCGAGGTTTCGCGTCGGGTTGACGCGCGACATCCTGACGAGCGACGGCACGCCCTCGTTCAGCACCGCGC
>JANOLA010000495.1:0-3632 GCA_031419535.1 Burkholderiales bacterium
CCGAGACCGGCATCGGCGCCTCGGGTTCTTCCGGGCATTGAGCATCCACTTCAAGGAGAAAAGACATGAGCAAGCGTGATGTGGTCGTGTTGTCGGCGGTGCGTTCTGCCATCGGCACATTCGCTGGCGGCCTGGCCGACATCGAGCCGCCTGAACTCGCCGGCACGGTGATGAAAGAGGCGATCACACGCTCCGGCGTTGACGCCAAGCAGATCAACTACGTGACGGTGGGCAACTGCATTCCCACCGACAGCCGCTTCGCCTACGTCGCGCGCGTGGCGTCGATTCAAGCCGGGCTGCCCATGGACTCGGTGGCGATGGCGGTGAATCGTTTGTGCTCGTCGGGCTTGCAGGCGGTGGTGACGACGGCGCAAAACATTCTGCTCGGCGATTGCGATTACGGCATCGGCGGTGGCGTCGAAGTCATGTCGCGCGGCGGCTACCTGTCCACGGCGATGCGCAGCGGCGCGCGCATGGGCGACGCGAAGATGATCGACATGATGGTCTCGACGCTGACCGATCCGTTCGGCGTGGGCCACATGGGAATCACGGCGGAGAACCTCGCCACGAAGTGGGGCATCACGCGCGAGCAGCAAGACGCACTCGCCGCTGAATCGCACCGGCGTGCCGCGGCGGCGATCGCGCAGGGACGCTTCAAGTCGCAGATCGTCGCTATCGTCAAACAAACGCGCAAGGGCGACGTGAGCTTCGATACCGATGAACACGTGAAGGCGCAGACGACGCTCGAAACGCTCGCCAAAATGAAGCCCGCGTTCAAAAAGGACGGCAGCGTCACGGCGGGCAATGCGTCCGGCATCAACGACGGCGCAGCGTTCCTCGTGCTCGCCGACGCGGCGGTGGCGAGCGCTGCCGGCCACAAGGGACTCGCGCGGCTCGTGTCCTACGCCGTGGCCGGTGTGCCCAACGAGATCATGGGCGAGGGACCGATTCCGGCGACCAAGCTCGCGCTGAAGAAGGCCGGCCTGCGCATCGATCAGCTGGACGTGATCGAATCGAACGAAGCTTTCGCGGCGCAGGCGATCGCGGTGTCGCGCGGGCTCGAACTCGACCCGGCCAAGACGAACCCGAACGGCGGGGCGATCGCGCTCGGCCACCCGATCGGCTGCTCAGGCGCGTTCCTCGCGACCAAGGCGATCTACGAGCTGCAACGCACGAACGGCAAGTACGCGCTGGTGACGATGTGCATCGGCGGCGGGCAGGGGATCGCGGCGATTTTCGAGCGGGTCTGACTGGCAACGCACAGGCGCGCAGGCGGCGCATTGGCAGCGCGCGAGCAGCGCACAAGCCGCAGGTCGCCGCACCCGGCGGCGGGTGACCGCTTCGTTCAAGCGCCTGGCAGCTCCGCGCGCCGTGGCAGGTCGGCGCCGCGCCGCGAACAGGTGATGGCCGCGGCCTGCGTGGCAAAGCGCAGCACGTCGTCCAGCGCTTCGGCGCTCAGCGCGCGCAGTGCGTCGCGCGTCAGCAGGCCGCGCTCGGCGAGGGCGGTGAGCAGGGCGGCCTGAAACGTGTCGCCGGCGCCGACGGTATCGATCACCTGCGCAGGCATCGGCGCCGCGGCGATAGGGTGCGCCGCGGTCCAGGCCCAGGCGCCTTGCGCGCCGCGCGTCACGACGACCAGCGCCACGCCCGCCGCAAGCCAGGTGGCGGCGAGTTGCTCGACCTCAGTGCCGGGGTAGAGCAGCCCTAGGTCCTCGTCGCTCACCTTCAGCAGGTGCGTGTGCGGCAGCATCCATTCGAGCGTCTTGCGCCAGCGCGATAGGTTCGGCTCGACGTTGAGGCGGATGTTCGGGTCGTAGGCGATCACGCTGCTCGCGCTGCTCGTGGATTCACGTTCGACCAGCGCACGCTGCGTCGCGGCAACGGGCTCGACGACCATCGCGTAGCTGCCGAAGTGGTAGGCCTGCGCCGGCGGAACTTGTGCCAGAGCTGCCAGCGGAAGCAGCCGGTCCGCGGCAGCCTCGCCGTAGAAAGCGTAATTCGGCACACCGCGCGCGTCCAGCCCCACCAGGCCGAGCGTCGTGGGCGCGTCGATGCGCACGGTGCAGTCGGTTCGCACGCCTTCGGTGCGCAGTGCGGCGAGCAGCCGGTCGCCGAGAAAACCGCTGGACAGCGCGCCGAAAAACGCCACCGGCTGCGCCAGCCGTGCCAGGCCGATCGCCACGTTCAGCGGCGAGCCGCCGATGCGTGCGTCGAGCTGCAAACCGGTGGGCGTGTCGCCCGCCGCAAAAACATCCATCAACGCTTCGCCGCTCACCACGATCATTGCCGACCCTCCATTGCAGTTCGTCCAGGAATTCGCCAAGCGCTGCGCGCGCCGGCCGGACGCGGGCCCCGACATCGACGCTTTGCGCGACCGGCTTCAGTGCCCCGTTTGCCGACCCTCACCCCCACCCTCTCCTGCAAGCGGGAGAGGGAGAAATTCTTGCCGCAGCCTGGCGCCGGGCTTGTTGAACGGGAAGAGCACCATGCTTGTGAATCTCCGCCACCTGCCTTCGGCCGCCTCGCTCGGGGCGATCGGGTGCACTGATCAGGGGAAGCGTACGACCGCCTGTGCGTACACGACCGGCGCGTCCTGCCGCCGACATTGAGCTTGGGTACATAGACGAGGTTCAAGCCAACGCGGTTGTCGAACAGGTTGCGGCATTGTTCATCGCCCCAGCAGCGCCAGATCGTGTGCAGGTCGGGCACGCCTTGCGCCGACAACAGCACCAGGGCGCGATCCGCGGCGATCAGCGCTGCCCAGTCCCGCCCGAAACCGAGTTCGTCGTGAATTCGCGCGCGCGTATGGGCCAGCGCGTCGGCCGATCCCTGGGTCTGGTTCAGCAGATAGCCCTCGAGGTACCAGCGAAAGAACTGCGGCGTCCGGTTCAATGCGTCAAAGGCTGCCTGCGCGTCGTCCAGCGCCAAGCGGCGCCGGGCGAGGCGGTTGGTGTGTTTGACCAAGGCCGCCACGAAATCCTGCCCAAGCAATTCAAAGTGCTCGATCGCGGCCCAGTTGTAGAACGGCGCCGAAGGCTTGCCGAGCATGTCGCGCAGCGCCGTTTCCGACGAGCCGGCGAAGACGACCTTGATGCGCGCCTTGCGCGTGTCCAGCCCGGAGCGCAGCGCATGGGCGAGTGCCGCCGCCGGGCGAACAGCCCGCGCGCACTGCTCAACCCCATGGCAAAGGCCTGGAGCAAACGCTCTGCCAGATCGGGGCGGGGGCAGTGCCAGTCGTCTACGCGTGAGGGGGTGGCGGCCGCCCCCTCTCACAAACCTCACCCGGCACCCGCCGCCGCTGCCTGCGCGCTTGTCTCGCCAAGCCGCAGCAGCCGCATCGCATTGCTCTTCAGGATCAGCGGCTTCACGCTGTCCTTGAAGCCGGCTTGCTCGAAGTCGGCCAGCCAGCGGTCCGGCGTGATGAGCGGGAAATCGCTGCCGAACAGGATGCGGTCCTTGAGCAGCGTGTTCGCGTACTGCACGAGCTGAGGCGGAAAGTATTTCGGGCTCCAGCCCGACAGGTCGATCCAGATGTTGAACTAAACCGCTGCCGCGGTGGTTGGAGCACGAAGAAGACAGCATCGTTTGATCGTCGTACCTTGACCGATGCGGGCATGTGCCCGCGCATCGAT
>JANOLA010000496.1:0-5946 GCA_031419535.1 Burkholderiales bacterium
GATGTGCAGATGTACGCGAACTTCCGCACCGGCAGCCCGGTGGCGCTGGCCAACTACTCGAACCCCGAACTCGACGCGCTGCTCGAGCGTGCACGCGTGACTGGCGACGAGGCCAAGCGCACCGACGACTACTGTGCCATCAGCCGCCTCATCAACAAGGAGGCGATCTGGTTCTGGACCTTCCAGAACGACTACTACGCCGTCACCAAAGCCAAGGTCAAGGGCATCCCGAAACTCTACAGCGGCGTGATCGACCTGGCCGGCGCCTGGATCGAATAGGCACTCGCTGCAGCCGCTGGGCGGGAGCAGCTGGCTCGCTATGCTGGGCTTCGTAGGGCGGCGCCTGTTGCATCTGGTGCCGGTGTTGCTGGCTGTCAGCCTGCTCACTTTTTTGATCGCCTCGCTGTTGCCAGGCGACCTGGCCCATGTGATGCTGGGCGACCAGGCAACACCGGAGAACGTGGCCGCCCTGCACAAGCAGATGGGCTACGACCTGCCGATCTGGCAACGCTACCTGCACTGGCTTGGCAATGTGGCGCAGGGCGATTTCGGCCGTTCCTTTCGCACCGGCGAGACCGTGCTTGGCGCCGTGCTCGACCGTCTGCCGGTATCGATCGAACTGATGATTCTGGCCCAGCTGATTGCATTTGCGATCGGCATCCCGCTGGCAATTCTTTGCGCCGTGCGCAGTGGCGGCAGCGCCGACCGCTTCCTCACCGGCCTGGCCTTCGGCAAGCTGTCGCTGCCGTCGTACATGGTGGCGATCCTGTTGATCTACTTGTTTGCCGTACAGCTCAACTGGCTGCCGGCCACGGGCTATGTGCCGTTCACGGAAGACCCGCTCGGCAATCTGCGCAGTTTCCTGTTGCCGGCGCTGACGCTGGGGTTCGGTGAATGGCCGGTGTTGATGCGCGTGCTGCGCTCCGACATGATTGCCACCCTGCAGGAAGACTACATTGCGATGGCAAAAGCCAAGGGCCTGCGGCCGGCACGCATTCTGCTGGTGCATGCGCTCAAGCCTTCGTCGCTGACGCTGGTGACGGTCGCCGGCATCAATATCGGCCGGCTGATCGGCGGCGCGCTGATTGTCGAACTCATCTTCGCCCTGCCGGGCGTCGGCCGACTGCTGGTGGGCGCCATCTACGCGCGCGACTTCATCATCATGCAGGGCGTGGTGCTGTTCGTGGCGGCGGGCTTCGTGATCGTGAACTTCATCGTCGACCTGCTCTATGCGCTGCTCGACCCGCGCATCCGCCATGGCCGCGCTTGAAATCGACGCTGAACCCGTCGCCAGCACGACGCCGCGCAATCGTCGCGTGGGCCCGCTGTTTCTGTGTGCATTGGCCTGGATCGTATTGATCGCGCTGGCCGCGCTGCTGGCCAACCTGCTGCCCCTACCCAGCCCGACCGACATGGACATGCTGGCGCGGCGCGCGCCACCCAGCGCCGCGCATTGGCTGGGCACCGACAATCTCGGCCGTGACGTGTTTTCACGCTTGATCCATGGCGCGCGCATCTCGCTCTGCGTCGGCCTGTTGGCGCCCGTCATCGCGCTGCTTGTGGGTGGATTTCTCGGCATGCTGGCGGGCTATTTCCGCGGCCGCTTCGAAGCCCTGACCACGGGCGCAGCCGACGTGTTGCTGGCCTTCCCGCCGCTGGTTTTCGCGCTCGCGGTGACAGCCTATCTGGGCCAGTCGATTCAAAACATGGTCATCGTGCTCGGCGTGCTCGGGATCCCCGCCTTCGTGCGCGTGGCGCGGGCCGTGACGCTCAGTCTGAGCGAGCGCGAATTCGTGGTCGCGGCACGCGTGCTCGGCGCCACGCATGCACGCATCCTGTGGCGCGAACTGCTGCCCAACGTCGCCCTGCCACTGATGGCCTTCTTTCTGCTTGGCGTGGCGGTGACCATCGTGGTCGAAGGTGCGCTGAGCTTCCTCGGACTCGGCGTACCGCCGCCGGCACCCAGCTGGGGCAGCATGATCGGCGAGGGCCGCGAGAGCCTCGAGATGGCGCCCAGGCTTGCCTTCTTGCCGGCCGGGGTCATGTTCATCACGGTGCTGGCTTTCAACCTGGTCGGCGACACCTTGCGCGCGCTCACCGATCCACGGCCGGGGGCGTTGTGATGGAGGTGCGCGAATGAGCGGCGCGGCCTCGCTGTCGGTCGAGGGCGTCTCGGTCGAGCTGCCCACGGCACGCGGCCCACTGCTGGCGGTCGACCAGGTCGATCTCAGTCTGGCGCCCGGCCGCACCCTGGGCATCGTGGGTGAGTCGGGCAGCGGCAAGAGCATGCTGGCCCGGGCGATCCTGCGGCTCCTGCCCAAGCGCGCCACACTGGGCGGGCGCATCCTGTTCGAGGGCCAGGATCTGGCGCAGCTGGCACCGCAGGCGCTGCGCCGGTTGCGCGGTCCGGCGTTGGCCGTGGTGTTCCAGGATCCAATGACGTCGCTCAACCCGGTGCTTAGCATCGGCACGCAAATCGTCGAGACCTTGCAGGCGCACCTGGATATGGCGGCAGGGCCCGCGACACGACGCGCTATCGACCTGTTGGCGCAAGTAGGGATCCCCGCGCCGGAACAACGCCTGCGCCAATATCCCCATCAGCTCTCCGGTGGCATGCGCCAGCGCGTGGCGATTGCGATCGCGCTGTCTTGTGAGCCGCGGCTGCTGATCGCCGACGAGCCGACCACCGCGCTCGATGTCACGATTCAGGCGCAGATTCTCGACCTGCTGGCGCGTGAGCAGCGACGCAGGCAAATGGCGATGATCCTGATCACGCACGATCTCGGTGTCGTCGCTGGCCGCACCGACGAGGTCGCCGTAATGTATGCCGGTCGCGTGGTCGAATGCGCGCCGACGCCCGCGCTGTTCGCCCGCATGCGCATGCCGTACACCGAGGCACTGCTGGCCGCCATTCCGAAACTGGACGCAGCCCCGCATACACGATTTGCGGTGATCGGCGGACGCCCGCCCGATCCGACCCGGCCGCAGCCGGGCTGCTCTTTCGCGCCGCGCTGCCACTCCGCCGACGAACGCTGCAAGGCTGCCAAGCCGCCGCTCAGCGCGGTGGATGGTGCCGGCGCTCGATATGCGTGCTGGCATCCGCTGCCCACGGTTGCCAAACAAGCGGCGTGATGCAGAGCTCGTCGGCACAAAATCTGCTCGAAGTCGAAAACCTGGTCGTCGAGTATTCGGTGGGCGGCAAGACCGTGCACGCGGTCAGCGGTGTGAGCCTGTCGGTGGGTCGCGGTGAGACCCTCGGCCTGGTGGGCGAGTCCGGTTGCGGCAAGTCGACCCTCGGCCGGGCCGTGCTGCAGTTGCGTCGCCCCACGGCCGGCACGGTGCGGTTCGACGGCACCGATCTGACGATCCTGGGCGCCCAGGCCATGCGTCTGATGCGTCGGCGCCTGCAGCTCGTCTTCCAGGACCCGATCGCGTCGCTCAACCCGCGGCGGCGCATCGGCGACATCGTGGCCGAACCATTGCTCATCAACGGCGTCGCCGATCGCGCCGAACGCGAACGGCGCGTGCGCGAGGTGCTGAGCGCGGTGGGTCTCGATCCCGAGCTCACCCTGGACCGTCTGCCGCACGAGTTCTCCGGCGGCCAGTGCCAGCGTGTGTGCATTGCACGCGCGCTCGTTCTGGAGCCGGAATTGGTGATCTGCGATGAACCGGTGTCGGCACTGGATGTCTCGATTCGCGCCCAGATCTTGAATCTTCTCGAGGACATGAAGCGCCGCTACGGACTCACGCTGCTCTTCATCGCCCATGATCTCGCGGTGGTGAAAGCGGTGAGCGATCGCATCGCGGTGATGTATCTCGGGCGGTTGTGCGAAGTCGGTCCGACCGAGGCGGTCTTTGCCAGACCGGCGCATCCGTACACGCGGCTTCTGATCGAGGCGATCCCGGTACCGGATCCGTCGGTCAGGCCGGCCGCGAATGTGCCAGTGGGCGAGCCGCCGTCGCCGATCGCGCCGCCATCGGGCTGCCGCTACCGCACGCGCTGCCCGCGCGCCGATACGCAATGTGCCGAGCGAATGCCGGAGCTGCGCGCAGTGGGCTCAGGGCAGTTCGCCGCCTGCCATCATCCGTTGATCGATCGTTGACCGATGCCACAACACGTCCTTGAACGCGGGGTAAACATGAACGACTCTGTACCGAACGCAGCGGCGCTGCCGCTGTTCAATCCGCTGTCCCCGGAATTCATCCGCAACCCCTATCCGGCATACGAACGGCTGCGCACGACCGATCCGATGCACCTGACGCCGCTGGATTTCTATGTGGCAAGCCGGCATTCAGACGTCGGCGCGATCCTGCGCGACAAGCGCTTCGGCAAGGATTTTGTCGGCAGGACGACGAAGCGCTACGGCCCGGGCATCATGAACGAGCCGGTGTTCCGCAGCATGCGGCACTGGATGCTGTCGCAGGACCCGCCTGACCATACCCGGCTGCGCGGCCTGGTCGTCAAGGCCTTCACGGCGCGCCGTGTCGAAGACATGCGAGCACGCATCCAGAGCATCGTTGACGACTCGCTCGATCGGGTTGCCGCCCGCGGCCGCATGGACCTGATCGGCGAATACGCGTTCCGCCTGCCGGTCATCGTGATCTGCGACATGCTCGGCATCCCGCAAGAGGACCGAGAAATATTCTTCGCGCGCGAAAAGACCGCTGGGCGCCTGCTCGACCCGGTACCGCTGACCCGCGCCGAGATTGACGCGGCGAATGCATCGCATCTGGCCTCGACCGCGTATTTCCACCGGCTGTTCGAGCGTCGCCGGCGCGAACCGGGCGCCGATCTGACGACACAACTCGTCCAGGCCGAACAAGACGGCAGCAAGCTCTCCAACGAGGAGTTGACAGCCAACGTCATCCTGCTGTTCGGTGCCGGCCATGAAACAACGGTCAACCTGATCGGCAACGGCCTGCTCGCGCTGCATCGACATCCTGCCCAACTCGCGCTGCTGAAGAACAAGCCCGAACTCATCGGCAATGCCGTCGAGGAATTCCTGCGCTACGACTCGTCCGTGCAACTCACCGGCCGGGTCGCGCTCGAGGACATCGAAGACGTCGGCGGCAGGAGAATCGCGCAAGGCGATTCGGTCTTGTGCCTGCTCGGCTCCGCGAACCGCGATCCGGCCGCTTATCCCGACAATCCGGATCGTCTCGACATCACCCGGCCGAACATTCGGCCGCACTCCTTTGGCGGCGGCATCCACTTTTGTCTCGGTGCGCAGCTTGCGCGCATCGAAGCCGAAGTCGCGATTTCAACGTTGCTGCGGCGCTTGCCCGATCTCGAGCTGGACGATGCCGACAATCCCGAGTGGCGGCCGACTTTCGTGCTGCGTGGCCTCATGCGGTTGCCGGCACGCTGGTGAGCCGACGTGGCTCCTACCCGCAGATTGTGGAGTCGCTGCCTCCCGCATTCGACGTCTCTGAGGCGCACCAATTGTGGAGACAGCGGCACCACAATCACCGTGGGCCCGGCAGATCGTCGAGGTCTTGTCTTTCAGCCACTTGGCCGAGTTGATTCAGATTGCGGACGCGACCAAGACTGCACACCGAGCGTCCCGAGCCCTGACTCACCGAGTCGGGGCTACGGTTGATTTGCGACCCGACAATCAAAGCTCAAAGGAATGATCTTGGACATCGACACCTGGCTCAACGGAATCGGGCTGGGCCAGTACAACGCGTTGTTCCGATCGAACGACATCGACGCCACTCTACTCCGCGCGCTGAACGGCGACGATCTCAAGGAGTTGGGCGTCACCTCGCTCGGCCACCGCTAGAAGCTGTTGGAGGCGATCGCGGCGCTCGGGGCGACGCCTGACGAAGGCGCTGCCACGCCAGCCGCCGCAGCGCCCAGCGCGGGCACGATCGCCGGCACGACCGCGGAGCGCCGCCAGCTGACCGTGATGTTCTGCGACCTGGTCGGCTCCACAGCGCTGTCAG
>JANOLA010000497.1:0-5882 GCA_031419535.1 Burkholderiales bacterium
GCCCATCGGGCGCGCGCGCGGCGCCTGCGCATAACCGTGGCGCAGGCCCGCGTGGCGCGACGCGACGCTGGGCGGCACGAGCGCGTCGACGCTCAATCCCGCCAACTGCGTGACGCTGTAGCCGAGAAGTTGCGCCGCCGCCGCATTCGCCAGCACGACGTTGCCGGCGGCGTCGACCAGCAACACGGCGTCGGGTTCGGCGTCGAAGCCGCCGCGGAACACCGACGGGTCGAGTGCCGGCGCGGGCGCGTAGGGGGTCACGGTTGCATCGCGGAACGCTTGGCGATCAGTGCGGCAGTCAGTGCGGCGCTTCGCCCTGCACCTGCGCCACGAGCACATAGCCTGTGCTGCGCACCGACTTGAGGATTTGCGGGTCCTGCGGGTCAATCTCGAGCTTCTTGCGCAGGCGGCCAATCTGGACGTCGACGGTGCGGTCGAACGGCGCAGCCTTGCGGCCGCGCGTGCTCTCGAGCAGGAAGTCGCGCGACAGCACGCGTCCCGGGTGTTGCACGAAGACGCTGAGCAGGTCGAATTCGCCGCCGGTCAAGGCAACTTCGGCGCCGTTCGCGGCCACCAGGCGCCGTGCGCGTCGATCCAGCAGCCAGCCGGCGAAGCGGAAAGACTCGCCGTGACCGAGCTGCGTGGTGCTGCTCTTCGCGGCGCTGCTTGCGCCGTGGGTCGCACCGTGATTGCCGCCGTGGACCGGACCTTGATTCCCGCCGCGATTCGGGCCTTGTGTCGGCGGGGGGAAGGCTGCGCCGAGAGGCATGGCTCCCGACGCCGGCGCGCCGCCGTGGGTCCGCCGCAGCACCGCTTTGACCCGCGCCAGCAGTTCGCGCAGGTCGAACGGTTTGATCACGTAGTCGTCGGCGCCGATCTCCAGGCCGACGATCTTGTCCACCGCGTCACCGCGGCCGGTGACGATCACCAGGCCGCAGTTCCAATGTTCGCGCAAGCGCCGGGCGATCGCGAAACCGTCTTCGCCGGGCAGCCCCAGGTCGAGCAACACCAGATCCGGTGCATCGACCGTCATCAACTCCATCAGCGCGGCTCCGGCGTGGCGCTGCGAGACGCGAAAGCCGTTGCTGCCCAGATAGGTGGCGAGCAACTGCGTGATGTCGGGTTCGTCGTCGAGGATGGCGATGTGCTGCTGAGTCACGCTCGGGCCCATGGAAAAGACACGGGTCGTTGCGCCCGGTGCAGCAGCGTTTATACCGCGAACCCATGTTGGTCGCGGTTTCATTGCCGGGCCCCCTCGGGGGGCGGACGTCGTATGTCGTCCGCCTGGGGCGCTCTCAGTGTGCCATCAGCACCGGCACCGTCATCGATTCCAACACGCTGCGCGACGCACCGCCCAGGGCCCATTCGCGCGCCCGGCTGTGGCCGTAGCAGCCCATCACGAGCAGGTCGGCACTGAGGTCGGCCGCGCGCGACAGCAGCAACTCGCCCACATCGCGCGAGCTCGCCACGTCGCGGTGCACGATGGCGGTGACGCCGTGGCGGCGCAGAGCCGCTTCGACGTCCGGGCCTGCCGCTTCATCGGCGCCGGGTTCGCTCCAGGTGGCCACGTGCACCTGCTGGGCGCGCTGGAGGAACGGCAAAGCGGCACGCAGCGCGCTCGCGGCTTCGCGAGTCGGCTTCCACGCCACCAGCACGACACGGCCGATCGGCTCGGCCTTGTAGATCGAAGGGATCAGCAACGCCGGTTTGCCGCTGTCGATGAGCACCGATTCATTGAAGTCGGGCGTCACCCCCGCTGGCGAATCGCCGGCCTCGAGGCGCTGGCCGAGCACCAGCAGGTCGGCGACGAGCGCCTGACTGGCGAAGCCCCAGGCCGGCTCGCCCACGCATTCGGCCCACTCGACGCGCGTCAACCGCTTCGCCGCGCCGCTGCCGACCGTCGCGTCGAACAGCGCCCGCGTGCGCGCGCGCCGGTCAGCCTCGAAGGCCAGCATCAGCGGCGCCACCTCGGCCCCAGCGGAATACGCCATGGCGTACTGCATGAATGCCGGCAGCACGGCGTACAAGGCGGTGACGCTCGCGTCCATGGTTTCGGCGATGGCGTTCGCGGCGCGCAAACGCGTGGCGCAAGCCGGCGAGTCGTCCAGGTGCATCAGGATGGATTTGATGGCGTTCATGAGCAGGTTCCCGGTTGCCGCAACAGGCGGTGGTGCAGCCGAGAGTAGGTTCGTTGCGCTGCCTGCGGGTTGATCTGCGTCAAGCGCGGCCTTGGCGCGGCTTTGGCGCGCCGGCACCGCAGCGGCAACGCTTGAGCCATATCAACCCCAGACGCGCCGAGTGCGTCGACGATCGAGGCCAGCACACACGGAGCCAACGGCCATGCCTGCCAAACAACTCATCTTCCACGAAGCCGCACGCGACAAGATCCGGCGCGGCGTCGATATCCTGGCCGACGCCGTGAAGGTCACGCTCGGGCCGCGCGGCCGCACCGTGATCCTGGAGCGCGACTACGGCGCGCCGCAAGTCGTGAATTCGGGCGTGCTGGTGGCCAAGTCGATCGAGCTCGAAGACCGTTTCGAGAACATGGGCGCGCAACTGCTGCGCGAAGTGGCCTCACGCACCAGTGAAAAAGCCGGCGACGGAACGACCACCGCGACCGTGATCGCCCACAGCATGATCCACGAAGGCCTGCGTTACTTGGCCGGCGGCATGAACCCGATGGACTTGAAGCGCGGCATGGAGCGCGCCATCGAGGCCGTGGTCGCCGAGATCAAGCGCATCGCCAAGCCTTGCACGAGTTCGCAAGAAATTGCCCATGTCGCGGCGATCTCGGCGAACAACGATAGCTCGATCGGCGCGCTGCTCGCCGGCGCGATCGACAAGGTCGGGCGCGAGGGCGCGATCTCGATCGAAGACGGCTCGGGCTTGATCAGCGAACTCGAAGTCGTGGAGGGCCTGCAGTTCGACCGCGGCTACCTGTCGGCGTACTTCATCAACAACAACGAGCGCCAGATCGTCGTGCTGGAAGACGTGAGCGTGCTGGTGTGCGACAAGAAACTGTCGTCGATCAAGGACCTGTTGCCGTTGCTGGAAGAAGTGGTCAAGGCGGGCCGGGCGCTGCTGATCGTTGCCGAAGACATCGAGAGCGACGCCCTGGCCACGCTCGTCGTCAATACGATCCGCGGCACGTTCAAGACCTGCGCGGTCAAGGCGCCGGGTTTCGGCGACCGGCGCAAGGCGATGCTGCAAGACATTGCCATCGTGCTGGGCGCGAACGTGGTGAGCGACGAAGTCGGGCTGACGTTGGAGAAAGCCAAGCTCAGCGACCTCGGGAGTGCCAAGCGCGTCGAAGTCGGCAAGGACGAGACGACGCTGATCGGCGGCGCCGGAACCGCTGAGGCGATCCAGAAACGCATCGCCGCGATTCGCAAAGAGCGCGATGACGCCACGAGCGACTACGACCGCGAAAAGCTCGACGAGCGCATCGCCAAGTTGTCGGGCGGCGTGGCGCTGATCAAGGTGGGCGCGGCCACTGAAACCGAGCTGAAGGAGCGCAAGATTCGCGTCGAAGACGCGCTGCACGCGACTCGCGCCGCGGTCGAAGAAGGCATCGTTCCCGGCGGCGGCGTCGCCCTGCTGCGCGCGCGGCGTGTGCTGGCCGCTCTGAAAGGCGCAAGCCTCGACGAAGACTCGGGCATTCGCCTGGTCGAGCGCGCGTTGGAGGAGCCGCTGCGCCGCATCGTCGGCAACGCCGGTCTCGAGCCCTCGGTGGTGTTGAGCAAGGTCGACGAGTCGTCGGACCCTGCCTTCGGCTACAACGCCGCGACGCGGGTCTATGGCGACTTGCTGCAGATGGGCGTCATCGACCCGGCCAAGGTGACGCGCCTGGCGTTGCAGAACGCCGGCTCGATCGCGAGCCTGATCCTGAGCGTCGATTGCTTGATCGCGAATGCGCCCAAGCCCAAGCAGGGTGCCAGCGAAGGCGCGATGGCGGGCATGGGACAGCCGGAGTTCTAGGGTGAGGCACATGGTTCTGCGAACCCGGTTCCTGGTTGCGGCTTGGCTTGCGGTGGCGGCACTGCTTGTGCCAGGGCCGGTCAGTGCCCAGGGCAAACCCGCCGCCAGCGGGCAAACCTATTTGAAGCTTTGCGCGAGCTGCCACGGCCAGTCGGGGCGGGGCGACGGCCCCATGGTCAAGCACCTGGTCCAGGTGCCCACCGACCTGACGCAACTGGCCAAGCGCCATGGCGGCGTGTTCCCCTCGCTGCGTGTGCTGGACAGCATCGACGGCCGAGGCCAGCCCCGGGCCGGCGCACATGGCCCTCGCGAAATGCCGGTTTGGGGAACGGTGTTGCGCACGCCGTCGGCAGCAGGCGCGATCCGGCAATCCGACCTCGAGCATCAAGCTCGCCAGCAGATGGTCGACTTGCTCGAACACCTGTCGCGCATCCAGGAGAAGTAGAAGTTCGTGATGCCACTCAACCCAGGAGTAGACGATGAAAAAAGTTCTGATCGCAGTCGACGGCTCGGACCATGCCAAGAACGCCATCGAGGCCGTGGCCCGCTTGGCACGCTGGGGCGTCATGCCGGAAGTGGTTCTGGTGCACGTTCGCGCCTGGCCGGTGCTGTACGGCGAGGCCAGCATTTCGAGCCTGGAGCAGATTGAACAGGCCGAGAAGAAATATCAGGAGCATCTGATGGCCGAAGCCGAAACCCAGGCGCTTGGTGCCGGCCTGGCGGTGAGCGCCAAGCTTGCCATGACGGGTGAACCGGCGGCGGAAATCGTGCGCGCCGCGCAGGAGTGCGGTGCCGACCAGATCGCGATGGGCACGCATGGCCGGGGCGCGCTGGGCAGCTTCTTCATCGGTTCGGTCGCGCAGCGTGTGGCGCACCTGACCACGATTCCGGTCCTGCTTGTCAAGTGATGGCGCGGGCCGCTGCGGGCCACGGCTTTGCGCGCCCGTTTGCGGTTTCTCAAAGCGCGCGCTGGGGTTATCCCTAGCATGCGGTGGATCGATACGGAAGCCCATTCCCGGACGCTTTCGCACCTCTCGACTTCGCGGTGACCGGGGCCGCGCATAAGGATTGAATCATGAAGACCGATGCACAACTGAAGAAGGATGTGACGGCGGAACTCGAATGGGACCCGTCGATCAACGCGAGCCACGTCGGCGTCGCGGCCGACAACGGTGTCGTTACGCTGACCGGCCACCTCAGCACGTTTGCCGAGAAGTATGCGATCGAGCGCGCCGTGCAGCGCGTCGAGGGCGTCAAGGCGATCGCGGTGGAACTCGACGTGAAGTTGGAGCCCGGCCACAAGCGCAGCGATTCGGAGATCGCCACGGCGGTGGAATCAGGGCTGCTTTGGCATGCTCTGGTGCCGGCAGAACGGCTTCAGGTCAAGGTAGAAAAAGGCTGGGTCACGCTCAAGGGCGAGGTCGACTGGGAGTACCAGCGCCAAAGCGCCGAGAAAGCAGTGCGCAATCTGACCGGCGTCGTCGGCGTCAGCAACAGCATCACGTTGAAGCCCTCGGTCACGCCGGCCAGGGTGGCGGATCGAATCCGCGAGGCGATGGCGCGCCACGCCGAGCGCGAGGCCAAGCACATCGAAGTGATGGTCAGCGGCTCGGCCGTGACGCTGCGCGGCGCGGTCGACTCCTGGGCCGAGCGCAATGCCGCGTTCGGCGCGGCCTGGTCGGCGCCGGGCGTGCTGAGCGTGGTGAATGAGATCAAGGTGCAGGCGTGAACCTGTGACGCCGTTCGTGCTTGTCTCAATGCACGCGGCGCCGCAGCGTTGCCGATTGGGCGTCTTCACCGGGGCCCGCCACGCCGCAAGGCCTGGCGGGCCTTATGCAGGCGTTCTTCCATGCGTCGCTGCAAGTCGAGTTGCCGTTGGTTCTCGCCTGCTTCGCGCCTGATCC
>JANOLA010000498.1:0-5740 GCA_031419535.1 Burkholderiales bacterium
CCCATCAGCCGCAGCAGGCAACCGAGCGAGGCTGCCGGCAGGGTGCCCGCCAGTTGCTCGAGCTTGCCCGCACGAACCTCCGGCGAGTCCGCCGCCTCTATGCCCGCCGTGCGCTCCAGATGCTGCATGATCGGGTACAGCGCGCTGCTGCTGAAGTAGGGCGAGCATTGCAGCAACACCGTGGCCACCGATTCGCCGGCGAGACGCTCGCGCAGGGTCTGGCAGATGCGCGACTTGCCGATGCCGGCCTCCCCCGAGAGCAACACGACCTGGCCTTCACCGTCGCGCGCCAGCGCCCAGCGGTCGAGCAGCAACGCGACTTCGCTGTCGCGGCCGATGAACTCGACCAGGCCTTGCATGTGGTGCGCCTCGAAGCGCGTGGCGACCCTGCGCTCGCCGAGCACGCGCCACGCCTGCGTCGGCGTAGCGAAGCCCTTCAGATCGAGTGCGCCCAGCGATTCGAGCGCGAACGCCTCGCCGAGCAGCTTTCGCGTGTCGTCCGACAGCACGATCTCGCCCGGCTTGGCCTGCCCTTGCAGGCGCGCCGCGAGATTCGGCGTCTCGCCGCTGGCCGACTGTTCGGCCGCCGGCGTGCCGGTGCCGATCTCGCCGATGACGACGCGGCCAGTGGCGATGCCGATGCGGGTTTGAAGTTGCGTGTCGCCGTGGAAGCGCTGGGTCTCGAGCGTCTTGAGGATGCTCAGGCCTGCGCGCACGGCACGCGCCGCATCGTCCTCATGCGCCTTCGGATAACCGAAGTAGACCAGCACGCCATCGCCGAGGAATTGCGCGATGTGGCCCGCGTAGGGTGCCACCGCTGCCGCCACCGCGTCGTGATAGCGGCGGATGAGTTGCTGCAGGTCCTCGGGGTCGAGCCGGGCCGACAGGGCCGTCGAGCCGACCAGGTCGCAGAACATCACGGTGAGCTGGCGGCGTTCGGCATCCGGCGCGCTGGGCCGCGCGCCAGCAGGTGTTGCAGGCGTCGCATGTGCGGTCGGCTGCGGCTTCGACCCCGGCAGTGCGCTACCGCACTCGCCGCAGAACTTCTTGCCCGGCGCGTTCAAGCTGGCGCAGACAGGGCACAGCAGCGCAAGCGCCATCCCGCAATCCGCGCAGAAGCGTTTGCCTTCGGGGTTCAACGCCCCGCAAGCCGAGCAGTCCATCGCCGTGCCTCCAGTCGCGCGCCTGGCTGCGCTGGATTATGGGTGGGTTGCGCCCCGGCTTGCGACGATCAAGCAGCGCTTCGCGCGCGTGTGAGCCAGCGTCTGCCCATCGTGGCCCGGTTCGACTGCTGGGCCGCTGCGGCGCCGCCTGGGGGGCGCTCAGCGGTACTTCGCGACGAACTTCCGGTCGATCCGGTCTTTCCAGACCCAAGCCCAGAAACCCTGCCCCGACCAGTTGCCCCAGGACACGATCGCCGAGCGCCGGCCGCACGCGAGCAGGTTCAGCGAACGCAGCTTCGGCAGGTGCTCCTCGAGCATGCCGCCGCCCAGGAAGCGGCGCAGGTTCAGCGCCAGTGCGGGCCCGGCGCGCACCGCGAACACGCCGCTCTTTGGCCGCTGCAACGCCAGGTTAGAGGCCACGTCGCCGGCGGCGAACACTTGCGCGTGCGAGGTGCTCTGCAAGGTGGCCGAGGTGACGATGAAACCGCGTGCGTCGAGCGCCAGGCCGCTGTCGGCCAGCCATTGCGGCGCGCTCGCGCCGATGGCCAGCACCGGTGCGTCGCATTGCAGCCGCGTGCCGCTGCCCAGCACCACATGCTGCTGCGTGATCGACGTGCAGGTGTCTTCGAGCAAGGTGACGTTCAGGCGCCGCAGCGCCGCTTTGGCGCGCGCCTGCACCGCCGCGGGGTAGTCGGCCAGCGGCGATGGACCGCCGGTGACGAGGCTGACGCGTGCGCGGTCGGCGAGCCGGTGCTGGATTGCCATCGCCAGCTCCACACCGGCGGCGCCCGCGCCGATCACCGCGATGCTCAAGCCGCGCTGCTCGGCCAGCCCGAGCAACGCCTCCCACATGCGCGCGAAGTGTTCGATCGGCCGGACGAACAAACCGTGCTCGCGCGCACCGGGGATCGAGCCGCGGTCCATCACCGCGCCGGTGTCGATGCTCAAGGCGTCGTAGTTGAGAACCTGGCCGTCGGCCAGCGTGACCTGGCGCGCGCCGGCGTCGATGCGCGCCGCCGAGTTCTCGATGAATTGCGCCTTGGCGCGCTCGGCCAGCGGTGCGAGCGGGATGGCGCAGTCGTCGGCCCGGTAGTGGCCGGCCACGAAGCCGGGAACCATTCCCGAATACAACTGGCGCGCGAACGGGCTCACCAGCGTGATGCGAACACCGGCCGGTGGCTCAGTCACCAGGTCTTGAATCACCTGCACATGGGCGTGCCCGCCGCCGAGCAGCAAAAGGTGCTTCATGCGGCGATCTCGGGGCCGGGGAGAGCCGTGCGCATCAGGGCTGCAGCGCCAGGTCGGTCACGAACCCCAGACTGCGGCTGTGCGTGTTGTCGGCGTCCGCGCCGACGCCGATGCCGATGAGCGGCGGCAAGGTGCTGACCTCGGCGCCGAACAGCTTCATGAAATCGGCGCCGATGTCGCGCCGCTCTTCGACCCATTGGCGCAGATGCTGAGGCCCGCTTTGCAGCACGATGTAGCGCAGGCGCTTCGTGAACGCGTTGGGCAACGCAGTGCCGCGCGGCAGATCGACGTCCCACACATAACACACCGTCGCGGACGGCAAGGATTGGTCGGCCTGCGAACGCGCCACGCGCAGGATCTGGCGCTCGACGAAGGGAACGCTGTCCAGGGGTTCGTCGAAGAACGCGCAGACCTTGAGCGCCACGTCGTCGCCCGCCTTCTTGTGCAGGTTCGCGCCGTCGACCAGCTTGTCGACGCGCCAGCGCCACGCCAGCTTCAGGCCCGGCTTCACCCCCGACAGCAGGTGCACCAGGTTGCCGTACGACTCTTCGGCTTCGACACGAAGCGCGCGAAAGCCGTCGATGTCGACGACGGAAAACCGCGTCAGCGGTTTGGTCTGGCGCGGCAGGCCCAGCACATGCCATGGCGGCGGGGGCTGCGCCGAGTCTGCCAAAAACGGCGTGAGCAAGGGCGCCTGCGCCCGCGCGGGGCCGAGGTATGCGGTGCAGGCCAGCACCGCGAGCAGGAAGGAGAGTGAGTGCAATTCTCGATTCGGGTGGTCAACGCCCGGCGGCGTTCAGCGACCAATCGTAATCGAGGTGGTTCACGGCCAGAGATTTCGCCTTCAAGCGCGCCTGTTCGCCGGGATCGTCGGTCAATTGAGCCGCGTACTTCGCGAACAGGTCTTCGATCTTGCTGAAGCCGCGATGGCCCTTCTCCCAGTCTTCGCGGAACCACTTGAAGATCGAGCTCACCTCGAGCGCGCCGCCCTTGACGCGGTTGCGCGTGCGGTCGGCCATGAAGCGTTGCATGCCGTCCTCTAACTGCGCGTCGAGCTTCGCTGCCGTGAAGACTTCGTCGCGCAGCGCCGGGCAGCCGATCGACGCGCAGTTCACCGCGGCGTGAACCCGCGGGTCGGCGTAATTCGGGCGCAGTTGCTCGTGCTCGATCCAGTCGAGGTGGCGTTCTTCGCCGAGCAGCTTGAAGAACTTCTTCTGCCACGGGGACTTGATGAAATTCCCCAAGTCCTTGATCGACTTCAGGTCCGGGTACTTGGTGAGGATCAGCTCGACCGTGAAAGCGTTGTACGCGTTGATCAGGAACGCCATCTGCTGCGGCTTGGCCCAGGCGTCGAATTCGCTTTTGCTCAGCGCCGAGAAGGCGTCGAGCACTTTCTTGAGTTCGGCGCGATCCGCCTTGAAGCCGGCGTAGTCGACGCGGCTTTGTTTGTTGTCGGGCAGCCAGCGTACGTGTTTCTTCAGCAGGCTGTCCCACACGGTGTAAGACGCATCGGGTTGCGCCTGCGCGGCAAGGCTGAGCAGCATGGCGGCGGCGAGGATCAGGTGTTTGACGAGGTTCATGGTCGGCTCTGCGTGCAAAACGGTGAATCGGATTCAGAGCGGCGCTCGGCGCGACATCTCGCCCAGATCAGGCCAGGCGCCACGCGTGAAAGCGCCGCAGCCATTCGAGCAGCTTGTGCGGCTGGTGGTTGCGCTTCCATTCGCCGGCGGCGTACTTGTTCGCTTCAGCCAGCGTCGGGTAGGTGTGGATCGTTCCGAGAATCTTGTTCAGCCCGAGGCCGTGTTTCATCGCCAGCACATGTTCGGCGAGCAGGTCGCCGGCGTGCACACCGACGATCGTCACGCCGAGAATCTTGTCCTTGCCGGGCACGGTAAGCACCTTCACGAAGCCGTGCGCGGCGCTGTCGGCTATCGCGCGGTCCAGGTCGTCTAGGCGATAGCGCGTGACTTCAACCGCGATGCCCTTCTCCTTCGCTTCCTGCTCGTTCAGGCCGACGCGCGCGACTTCGGGGTCGATGAAGGTGGCCCAGGGAATCACCGAATAGTCCGCCTTGAATTTCTTGAACGAACCGAACAGTGCGTTCACCGCCGCGTACCAGGCCTGGTGCGCCGCCGTGTGGGTGAACTGGTACGGGCCGGCCACGTCTCCCGCCGCGAAGATGTTCGGGTAGATCGTCTCCAGGTATTCGTTGGTCTCGATGGTTCGCGCGGTGGGAATGCCCTGTTCCTCGAGCCCATAGCCCTTCAGGCGCGCGACCCGGCCGACGGCGCACAGCAGCACGTCGAATTCGATGCGCTGGGTCTGGCCTGCGGCCTCGACCACAATGAACCTGCGCCCGCCTTCGAGTTCGCACTTCAGCGCCTTGTGGCCGGTGAGCACCTGAACGTCATCGGCCTCGAGTGCCTCGCGCGCGAGTTGCGAGACCTCTACGTCCTCGCGAATCATGATGCGCGGCAGCATCTCGACCTGCGTGACTTGCGAGCCCAGGCGCGCGAAGCACTGCGCGAGCTCGCAGCCGATCGGCCCACCGCCCAGCACCACCAGGCGCTTCGGCAATTCTCGCAGGCTCCACAGCGTGTCGCTCGTCAGGTAACCCACGTCGCTCAGCCCCGGCAGCGGCGGCACGAACGGCATCGCGCCGGTGGCGATGACGATGTTTTTCGTCGTCAGCGTTTGCATCTTTCCGCCGCCCAGATCGATCTGCACCGTCCACGGGTTCAGCAGCTTCGCGTAGCCCTGCACCACGTCGACACCCAGGCTGGTGTAGCGCTCCACCGAATCGTGCGGCTCGACTTCGCGCACGATGCGCGCCACGCGTTCCATCACGTCGGCGAAGCTGAACGATGAATCGGCACGCGCGATGCCGTAGCGCTCGCTGTGCTTCATCTGGTGCACGAGCGTCGCCGATTTGATCAGCGCCTTGCTCGGCACGCAGCCGTAATTCAGGCAGTCGCCGCCCATTTTGTGGCTCTCGATCAGCGTCACCTTGGCCTTCACCGCAGCGGCGATGTAGCTCGTGACCAAGCCGGCGGCGCCGGCGCCGATCACGACCAGGTTGCGGTCGAAGGTCTTGGGTTTTTGCGACGCCCAGCGCGCATAGACCTTGCGGCCCTGCACCACCTCGACAATCTTCTTCGCGAACAGCGGAAACAGCCCCAACAGCACGAACGAGCCGATCAATCCCGGCGACAAGATTCCCTTCAGCGAATCCAGCTTGCCGAGCTGCGTGCCCGCGTTCACGTAGACAATCGTTCCGGCGAGCATGCCCAGTTGGCTGACCCAGTAGAAGGTCCAGGTCCGCATCTTGG
>JANOLA010000499.1:0-2843 GCA_031419535.1 Burkholderiales bacterium
AGAACCGGCTGAACCTGGCCGACCAGCGGGCGCGCCAGTACCTGGCACGCCAAATGGAGCTGTTCCTCTTCTCGGAGGGGGCAGACAAGCCGATGGGCTACGTGCCGCCGAGCCCCTGACCGTCCCGCACCCCCCAAATCCCGGTATTGAGAACGATTCGCATTTAGAGTTAGACTTCCGGGCATTGCAACTCCGCCCGGAAGGACCCCCATGCGCCAGGCAAACGTTCGCCAAGGCATCGTTTCGTTGTTAGTCGCGCTGAGCGGCGCGATCGGCGCTTCGGCCGTCGCTCAAGAGCTCAACCTCTATTCGGCGCGCCATTACCAGACCGACGAAGCGCTTTACAGCGATTTCACCAGGGCGACCGGGATTCGAATCAACCGCGTCGACGCTGACGACGCGGGAATCCTCGCCCGGCTGCGCAGCGATGGCAGCGCCAGCCCGGCGGACGTGATCCTGCTGGTCGACGCCGCCCGGCTTTGGCGCGCCGAAGTCGATGGCTTGTTTCAGCCGGTCCGCTCGAACAAGCTGGACTCGCGAATACCCGCGCAGCTTCGCGGCAAGGACTCGGGAGAGGGTTCCCATTGGTTTGGGCTTTCAACCCGCGCACGCGTGATTGTGTACAGCAAGAAAACCGTCTCGGCGGGCGATGTCGACACCTACGAGAAACTCGCCGACCCGCGCAACAAGGGCAAGGTCTGCACGCGCTCAGGCTCGCATCCCTACAACCTTTCGTTGTTCGGCGCGGTTTTGGAGCAACTCGGACCGGCAGCGACGGAGAATTGGCTCAAAGGTTTGGTGGCCAACATGGCGCGCGACCCGAAAGGCGGCGACACCGATCAAATCAAGGCGGTCGCCAGCGGCGAATGCCAAATCGCGCTTAGCAATACCTACTATCTCGCGCGCCTGATGCGCTCTGACAAAGCGGCAGACCGAGCCGTGATGGAGCAGCTTGGCGTGAGCTTTCCGAACCAGGGCTCGTGGGGAACCCATGTGAACATCGCCGGTGCCGCGGTCGCGAAGTTCGCGCCGCACCGCGACGCCGCGCTCAAATTCCTCGAGTACCTGGCGGGCGATACGGCTCAGGCCTACTTCGCGGATGGCAATAACGAGTGGCCGGTGGTGAATATCAAGACCGCGAATCCAGCGCTCGCATCGTTTGGTTCGTTCAATGCGGATCGGATTCCGGTTTCGGTCGTTGGCATGAATCAAGTCAAAGTCCAGCAGATGCTGGACCGGGTGGGTTACAAATGAGTTTCCAGGTGGTGCGCCGAATAAATTGAATTGCCGTCGGCGACGGCGCTGAATAGAATCGGCATCCGCCGACGGGCTCGCAGTTCGAGTTTTCGCAAGCGCATCAACCAAGGAAACACCTCATGCCATCGTTAAAAGACCTTCTTTCCCAAAGAGAAGCACTCGACCGGGAAATCGAAAACACCCAAAAGCAGGCCCGCTCCGAAGCCATCGCCAAAATTCGGACCCTGATGTCTGAATATGGCTTGACGGTCGCGGACCTCGGGTCGAAAGGGGCCGGGAAAGGGGCCGCCAAAGGTTCCACAAAAGGCGCGGCGAAGGCCGGTTCGCGGTCTGGCGCAAAGGTCGCCGTAAAGTACCGCAACGCCGCGACCGGCGACACCTGGAGCGGCCGCGGGCTGCGCCCGAACTGGTTGAAAGCGGCCCTGGCGTCGGGGCGAAAAATCGACGAGTTCGCGGTTTGACCGGATTTGACGAAGCTTGATTGGGATTGACCGGCTCGCCGAACGCGGATCAAGGCGGCCCGCACCGGGGCCTTGACCGGCCTTGACCCCGTCCGGCCATCTGAAGAACCCCAGCCATCCCCGCGATCACGGGGACACACGCCGATCGCGCTGGACGCCGAACCGATTTCTCGTACATTCGAAATCGGTGCCCGCAACTCCCATGTCCCCCGTGGCCGATGCTCGTTTGTCTCGTCCCAATCCGTTCTCCGAAGCGCCAAGCGCGCCGCCGCGCTTGGCGAGCACCGCCGCGCGCATGAGCCTGATGGCCGGACCGTGGCGGGCCCTTCGGCGCAGGCTCCAGCCTCGCGGCTGGCAGCGTGCACTGGATGCCGCACTGGATGGGTCGGGGCTGGGCCACGCGACCTGGGCGCCGCGCCGGGCCCGCATCGACCTGTCGGAACGTTGGCGGCAGATGCTCGGCCTGGACGACGACTTTTTCGACGGCAGGATCGAATCGTTCTGGGGCCTGATTCATCCGCAAGACCTCCCCGGCACTCGACACGCCTTGGAAGCACTCACGGCGGCACAAGGCAGCTCGAGCCGCTGCGAATGCCGAATGCAGCACCGGGCTGGCCATTGGGTGCCCATGGAGCTCAGCGCAACCGTCACGGCCCGCTGGTTCGGCCAGACCGTGCTTTGCACGGCGCGCGACCTGAGCGAAACCCAGGCCGCCATCGAACAGCAGAACCTCGCCAGGAGCGTGTTCCAAAGCCTGCAGGAAGGCTTGCTCGTGACCGACGCGGCGCACCGCGTGGTCGACGTGAATTCGGCCTACTGCGAAATCACCGGCCACACGCGCGAAGAAACCTTGGGCAGCGTGCCGGGCATGTTGAAACTCGCCCACCATGGAGCGCTCGAGGCCGAGCCGCACATGACGATGCGCGCCAGCCTGGAAGCCGCCGGCGCCTGGCGCGGCGAAATTTCCCACCGTCGACGCGACGGCGAGCCTTGCATGTTGCAGGTGGCGGCGTCGGTGGTGCGAAACCAGGCCGGGGACGTGCAGAACCATGTGTTGGCCATCTCCGACATTACCCAGGCGCGCTTGCAGATCGAGCAACTGCGCCGCCAGGCGCACTTCGACGA